>CAYPGU010000210.1:0-2701 GCA_964409995.1 uncultured Legionellaceae bacterium
GAAACTTTTAGCAGTTAAAACATTTGTACTTGAACGCAGCAAAGCTTTAATTCAATAAGCAGTTAATCGTGAACTAAGCCGCGGTGGTCAAGTATATTATCTGCATAATGATATCGAAACCATCGAAACTACTGCTGCTGAACTAGCCGAATGGTTACCTAATGCACGCATTGCAGTAGGACATGGTCAAATGGCAGAGCGACAATTAGAACAAATTATGAGTGATTTTTATCATCGTAAATCTAATGTTTTAGTTTGTACCACGATCATAGAAAGCGGCATTGATATTCCAACTGCTAATACGATAATTATGGATCGTGCCGATAAACTTGGTCTGGCACAACTACATCAATTACGTGGTCGAGTTGGACGCTCACATCATCAAGCTTATGCTTTTTGTTTAACGCCAGCAGATGGTTCTATAACTAAAGATGCTGAAAAACGTTTGCAGGCCTTAGAGTCTTTAGACACTTTAGGCGCTGGTTTTATTTTGGCCACCCATGATTTAGAAATTCGTGGTGCAGGTGAATTACTAGGTGAAGAACAAAGCGGTAATTTACAAACTATTGGTTTCTCTTTGTTTATGGAGTTACTCGAGCACACAGTAAAATCTTTACAAGCTGGTGAAGAACCCACTTTAGATCTGCCAATTAATATAAATGCCGAAATTGATTTGCAGATTCCAGCATTTATTCCTGATGCTTATTTAGGTGATGTGCATTCGCGTTTGGTTTTATACAAAAGAATTTCCAGCGCTAAAACTGTTGATGAATTAGCAGAGTTGCAAGTGGAAATGATTGACCGTTTTGGGGAATTTCCTGAACAAGTCCAAAATTTATTTGCGGTAACAAAAATCAAGTTACTTGCGCAACCACTAGGTGTAAAAGCAATTAAAGTAGCTGCTAAAGGTGGCAGAATCGAGTTTTTTGCGCAGCCAAAAGTAAATCCTGAGGCAATCGTCAAGTTAGTGCAGACCAATCCTAAATGTTATAGTTTTGCTGGATCCACCAGCATAAAATTTAATCTTGAATTACCATTGAGTGCTGATCGGATCGAGTTTGTGCTTAAATTGTTAGCTAGCTTGCAAATCACTACTTAGGAAAATTTCTGTTACTATTAAGAATGACCTAAAGCCACGGAAGGGCCTCACAATACATGCACATGCTTAGATTGTTTCTTTTACTAACTATGCTAACGCTTAGCGGTTGCGATGACCGTGCCTGGAATGATCCATATCCAAGCTTGCCTGCTAATGGCAATATTTTATTCAGTGCTTTTAGCGAACAACCAAAACATTTAGACCCAGCCAAATCCTATAGTAACAATGAATCTTTATTTATCGCGCAAATCTACGAACCGGTATTGGAGTATAATTATTTGCTGCGTCCATATCAGTTGCAGCCTTTAACTGCGGAACAAATGCCGAAGGTTGTGTATGATAAAAACTCAGATATAACCACTTATACAATTAAGATTAAGCCTAATATTAAATATCAAGATCACCCGGCTTTAGCTAAAAATGCCAATGGTGAATACTATTATCATAATCTAACTGTTCAACAAGCAAATAAATATCGCAACTTAGATGATTTTACGCATACAGGCTCTCGCACACTAAATGCTGCGGACTATGTATATCAAATCAAACGTTTGGCTGATCCAACAGTAAATTCACCAATTTTTGGATTTTTAGGTGAAAGAATAGTTGGCTTAAAAGATCTACGTGAAACATTGCAACAGGCTTATAATAGTACTGCGCCAAATAAAGAATTAGATTTACGTCCCTACGAATTCGCTGGTGCACAAATAATCGATGAACTCACTTATGAAATTAAAATTCACGGCCAATACGAGCAATTTAAGTATTGGTTGGCAATGGGTTTCTTTGTGCCAATGCCTTGGGAAGCTACTATTTTTTATAATCAACCCGGATTTTTTCAGCGTAATATAAGTCTTGATTGGTATCCAATTGGTACCGGTCCATTCTATCTAATTGCCAATAACCCACAGAGACATATGATAATGCAGCGTAATCCAAATTATCATGCGGATTATTATCCATCAGAAGCTATGCCTGGTGATGCAGAAAATGGCTTATTACGCAATGCAGGCAAGCAATTGCCCTTGCTAGAGAAAATTGTATTTAGTTTGGAACGTGAAAGCATTCCTTATTGGGATAAATTTTTGCAGGGATACTATGATAGTTCTGGAATTGCTGCAGACAGTTTTAGCTCGGTAGTGTCATCAAGTGGCAGTAATTTAGTTTTATCAAAAGAGCTAATAGATAAAGGAATGCGTCTTGAAATTTCATCTATGCCTTCTATTACATATTTAGGTTTTAATATGTTAGATCCAGTTGTTGGTGGTTATACAGAACAAGCGCGTAAGTTACGTCATGCGATTAATTTGGCATTTGATCTAGACGAATACATTATTATTTTTACTAATGGCCGTGGTGTCCGTGCTTCTGGACCAATTCCACCTGGTATTTTGGGTCATGAACCTGCATCCAAAGTAGACTATCATCACAATTTGGCACAAGCACAACAATTGCTGGCTGAGGCTGGATATCCAGACGGACGAGATCAACACACTGGCAAACAGTTGCAAATCAGTTTTGATTTAATGTCGAGTGGTGATCCTGATGAAAAGTCATTATTCATCTGGTTAAGGAAGCAATTTGCAAAATTAGGCATAGATC
>CAYPGU010000211.1:0-2693 GCA_964409995.1 uncultured Legionellaceae bacterium
CTCTAAAATTGAAAGTGCTCGCACAAATTGTTTGGTGTTCATTAATTAGTTTTTAGATAACATTCGTTTTTCAACGAACCCCCGTGCTGGAGGAAGGGTCATATTACCAAACCTGCTCGGGGTGTCAATAGCATTTGTAAAATAAACTTCAAAAAGCACGGCGCGGGGAGGATTAGTTGCGGATCAAAAAAAGGTGTAGGTGCAGTCTAGATTATTTTGCTGCGTCCGCTTGCAGCCAAGAGCTCCAGCTGCGTTGCGCATAGCCGTTTGAATCAGACACGTAGGCATAGAATTTCTGCAAGAACTTATAGCGTTGCTCTGATGCGCCAGCCTTCCATTGCTTTTCAGGTTTTGGATTTGGCTTATCTAATCTACTATTACCCATTTCTATTTGTCGTTGCATAATTTCTTCAAAACTACACTTTTGCCCATTATGAATAATATCGTACATAGCAATAAAGGTACTGGAGCGACCTTTACCACCGCGACAGTGAAAATGTAGCCAATCCCCTGGTTGAATTTGATTTTTCACGAAGTCGACAAAAACATCAACTTCATGATCATCCGGATGATGATGATCGAGTACGAATAAACGCTTGTACCTAGCACCTAAACTAGTAACCAACTGTTGCTCAGTTTCAATGCACTGCGGCAAAATCTTTACTGGTCTATCAGCGGCCACTTCCCCATCATTTAACTTTTTGACCGTGTATACAACGATTTCTGGTTGCACGCTAAGTGTATGCAATAATTTTTCTTCTCGAGCACGGATTTGATCTGGGTTCAAATTAAGATTGGCTTGATTTTTTGCCGCATACCAACTGATCGGAATACCATTAATGAAGCCATGTGATTCTTGACGCAAATCAATTGCCCATATTTTATCGCGCGAAACACCAATATCCGAGAGGATATTATTTAACTGCGCGGCAGAAAACTGACCGCTGGCTGAAACATTCAAACCACTATTGGTACGGAATTTATTTGGCACTAGATCTTCTTCATCTATAGCCCGATCAAAAACTAAAGTTGCGGTCTTAGTATTTTTCGCATAAGCCGTTCTAACCACAACAATAGGGGCAATTAGTACTAGCACTATCAAAGCAATGATTACGATATTAATTTTCATGCTCACAAACTAACTTAAATAAAACAAAAAAGCAAGTCTCACACTCAGTATGGTTGATTTCCTAATGCTACTCCAGCCTCAGCTACCACAATAAGAATATACACATAATAATTACGGTTAAATAAATGAAAATAAATCCAAGCAGCGGCCTACTCTTTATCCTCTATTACCTGATAGCAAAAATTATTTCCGCTGAAAAAATCAACGATATTTCACCGGAGGCGGCTGGCGCGCCATCCGCTAACCTACCACCCCCACCGAAACAAATTCTATTTGTGTTTGCAGATGATCTTGGCCCTGGCGACATCGGTTTCAATTTACAAAATAACATCCGACCTCAATATAAAATCAATACACCAACTATCGATCAACTAAAAAAAACTGCTGCTTTATATCCAGCGGTTATTGGTGGCACCGTATGCGGGCCATCAAGAGCGAGTTTTTTAACGGGCAGACCAATCGGATACTCAATAATTCGCGGCAATCCAGATGCAAAAAAAAATCTTCCCTTACCAACCATTACTTTGCCGCAAGCGCTGCAAAAACTAAATTACAAAGTTACAATTGCCGGCAAATATGGGTTTGGTAGTTGTGCGACCAATTGGGGCGTTAAAAAATTTGGCTTCAATAGCTCATTAGTCTTTGACACCCATGTTGATGCACACTTTCCATTTCCGAACTATTTATCGCATGATTGCAATAAGATAAATTATCCAAAAAATAAAGTAACTAATAGAAATAAATGCCTTAATAATCTTTGTACCGCTGCCGAGGATGTTACTCTTAATTTTCTTGTATCTGAAATTAAACGATGTGCAGCACAGAATATACGGTGCGCGCATTTCTATATGCCAATCTCACCACATGTTGGATCGTACAGTGGAAGAAAGATCTCGGCATACCCAGTTACGAGTTATGCTGGGTACCCAGCAAGTTGGAGAGTTGATCTGCGCTCTTATGCCGCAATGGTTACTCTGTTAGATGCACGGATAAAAATAGTGCTTGATACTTTAAAGGAACAACAAGTTTTTAATGATACTTTATTAATATTGATGAGTGATAATGGAGCTGAATACAAATATGTTGCTGGTAAAAGCGTAAACAATGATCCTTTAGATTCCGCTGGTGGTAGAAAAGGGCGCAAACGATCCATGTATAGCGGTGGAATAAATACCCCAGTGATAGTTAATTGGCCGCAGCAAATTAAGCCAACCACCAGTAATTATCCCTGGGCGGGCTTCGATCTGGCTATAACTGTTTTAGAAATATTAAAGGCTCCAGCCACACTAATGGATCAATTCAATCCACCGCCTGAAATTACTCAGGGCACGCCTAAATCAATGGCTAAATTATGGCTGTACGGCGATCAACATGCACCGCAAAGAAATTATATCTTCACTGAAAATTGTGAAGCTGGAGAAGCTAGTTGTACTTTTGCTGCCTTTGATGTTGAAAATTGGAGACAAACATTACCCAAGCTAGTCCGCAATACAGCAAACGTGCAACTAGAAATGTATGATTTAAAAAATGATCCAACTGAGGAACAAAATATAATTGCTAGCTC
>CAYPGU010000212.1:0-2679 GCA_964409995.1 uncultured Legionellaceae bacterium
TCGTGTAACACACGACCGGGATGACCCAGTCTATAGACTGCTAGATCCCGGTTCGCGTAACACGCGACCGGGATGACGCAGTCTATGGACGTTAGATCCCGGTTCGCGTAACACGCGACCGGGATGACGCAGTCTATGGACGTTAGATCCCGGTTCTTGTAACACGCGACCGGGATGACGCAGTCTATGGACGTTAGATCCCGGTTCGTGTAACACACGACCGGGATGACCCAGTCTATAGACTGCTAGATCCCGGTTCGTGTAACACGCGACCGGGATGACGCAGTCTATGGACTGCGTCAATTGCTCAATGCGGTCTTGCAGGGGGTAATGGTGTTTGATTGCGAGCCGGATAGTTCTGAACCAGCCATTACTGCGATGCCAGGTAATCCGGTAGCTAAACCAGCAATTTTAGCCATTGAGGCCACGGCACCACCAACACTGATTGGATTTAAGCTAACTTGTGGGTTGGCGACAGTGCCAGTGACTTGAATCATCTGCGCCATATTAAATTGCGAAATATCAAATTTACTTAAAATATTGGTTGGAGTAATTGTGAATTTAACTCTACCATTGCGTAAATCTATCATGCCATTACCTAATACATTTACACTTGCAGCTTCTACACCAACATTATTAGTACCGCTTCCAACGCCATTGTTAACACGCAGGTTCATTACGCCACAATTGAAAGCTGTGCTAGATTCGTTCTTATTGAATGAAATCACGGATGATAAAATATTTGAAAACGGATTACTAAAACCGGTGGTATTCAAAAACTGACCTGGTCCGAGTTGACCAAGAATTTGCCCTTTAGAATTTGCAACCAATGCATTGAGATTGTCTCCTGCGCTGCTCAAATTTATTTTAAAGCTCAAGTTGCTGCCTTTAAGGGGGCTACGATTTCCGGCTGCTTCTAATACATCCTCTAACTTTAAATTATTTGTCGTAAGATTAAAGACTAAAGTTGGTGTGACTGGATTGATATCATATTCTATATCGAGGTTTACGCTGCCATTAGCCAGCTTGGCTGCTGGGTCTAATTTTAATATAATTATATCTTTTTTATCACTAATATTAAGATTGAAGTTTTTTATAGTGATTTTATCTAAAATTAGTTCTTCAATATCAACATTAAAATCAACATCGCCACCCTTTAAGTCTGCGACTGGGATCGGATTGTTAGGTAATGAATACTCACCACTAGGATTTTGATTGGTACTGGCTTTATGGAGCAAATCAGTTAAATCGAACTTATTTGAACGCAAGCTGCCGCTAATTTTTATAGGTTTGTGTTCAATTTCGATTTGGCCAGATAAATCTGAGGCACCTGAAACGAAACTACTTAAGAAAAATCTCGTTTCAGACTCGCCAAATGTAGTCTTAAAGATCGTTTGAATTGGCAGTTCATTGTAATTGCCATTTAAATGTACTGTAAAATCCATGTCTTCGACATTACCATGTAGAACTAATTTTTCTATCTTGAGTTTTTGTTCTGGTTGAGCATCTTGTTGCAGTGTGATACTTCCACCATTAACAATAACATCATTGATCGAAACTTTGATTGCTCGTTTTGGATCAGGATCCTTATTAATAAAATCCCAGTTGTTTATACCGTCTTTAGATTCTAAGAATATAACTGGGTTTTCAAAATCTAAAGATATAATATTGAATTCTCGAAAAATTAATTTTAATAAACTAAATTTCAGTCTTAATTGATCAACGCTTAACATTACTGGGTTTTTTTCGCTAGGTATATTTGCAACGACAAGATGATTAATAACTACCTTGGGTGACATATTCCAGTCGATACTAAACTCCATATCTCCATCTAAGCTTACCTTGCGACTCGTACGTTGCTCAGCTTGGTTAATTATCATCTCGCGCAAATTTGTGCTTTTTAAGTACATAGACGTAAAAATGTACGCTAGACCGTATAAAGTAGCTAATGTAATAAAAATTGCTGTGCAGACAATTTTTAATTTTCTATTTTCGTTGAACATAATGTATTTGCAATATCTGAATGAGTTATTAAAAGTTTAGTTCAGTGACCCAAGACATACAAACTGAAATTCTGTCTGATTCTGGCTATATTTAAGATGTTGCTTAAATTTGGGTTGTAAGGGAACAAACTATGCAAATTTTTTACACAGTTCTATTACTGTTTATCTCAAACTGTTTTATGACTTTGGCATGGTATGGGCACCTTAAATACACCTATTTACCGCTCTGGATTGCAATTTTTGCCAGCTGGGGGATTGCCTTAGCTGAATATGTGTTCCAGGTGCCGGCTAATCGAATTGGCTATACGGTCTTAAGTGCATATCAATTAAAAATTATCCAAGAGTGCCTGAGCTTAATTGTCTTTGTAGGCTTCGCTGGCGTCTACTTAGGCGAAGGATTTTCTTGGCGTTATGCTATCGCTTTTCTGTTAATATTGGCTGCAGTAGTGATCGCTTTCTATGAATGAGGTATTATACATCCTTAAATAGAAGCTATTATAAGTTAAACAGCTAACAAGCGGAAGCCAACATGTCAGAAGAAATAACACAAAATACCGTTCCAGCTACTGAGTCAGAAGCGCCTGCCTGAGTGCCCCCCTTCGCGGGAGTTCCACCACTGCGCCCCAATAGCACCAGTGATGATTTTGCTAACATTGAGGTACGCATCGCACAAAGT
>CAYPGU010000213.1:0-2611 GCA_964409995.1 uncultured Legionellaceae bacterium
AAGCACCTAAATTCGGCCACACCACCGATTTCAAGTGCTAAGTTTTGTATTTATTTGTGCGCTTTCCGCTGTTATTATATCATATACCACCTGAAAAACAAAGGGGTTGTCCGGACACTTTTGATATTTTAAAAAATAGATTTTAAAGGGGTAGTTGCTTGCTCCCTTCTTTATTACACTTTGGCATGAAATTTACTATATGGACCAATCAGTCCAGCAGCTACTGCGCACATCATAACAAACCTAGTGACATCGCCCGACATAGCATAGTATAAACCTTTACTTATCTTCATATTGTCCAAAACTTGACGTCTATCTAATTGCTTCATATATTTAAGCTGGTAAAACTTAGCCATCCGCTCATTACCAAGATAATACTCCCTGACCTGTCGCTCGATCCTTAGCCATTTCTCCGGTCTCTTAATTGTAACGGTATCCATTTTCCCAGCTACTATAGCTCCATATTGAACATGCACAACTTGTATCTCTGTGATATTTTTAATAGCCCTCAAAGCAGTCGGATCGGATACCTTACTATGTCCAGCACCTCCACCGGTATGCCCTTTTTGCACATCGACACGCTGCTCGACTATTGCCGTTTTAATCTCGTCCGTGTGTGTCAGAACGAACTCTATTAATTCCTCAAGCTGCACTACTTCACGCCCTTTCACACTTCTACTGAATGTGTATCGTACCTATTTAACATATTCCAATACAAATTTTTTATCTATCATCAAAACGGCACCTCCTCCCCAAATTCATTAATCACTTGCTCGGTATCCGCATCAGCCGCAGCCCTCTTTACACTTTCCAGGCTATCAATACTATGCGCCACGACCTCAGTCACATATCTGCGTTGCCCGTCTTTATCATACGATCTAATTTGCAAGCGGCCATCCACCAAAATCTTGCTACCCTTATTTAGGTAGTTGCCGCAAAACTCAGCTGCTTTACCCCAAACTACTATTGGCACAAAATCTGCCTCTTTGGGTTTATCTTTTTGGTATGGCCGGTCAACTGCGAGATTAAATGTTGCAACCATTTTGCCGGTTGGCGTGTATTTTACTTCTGGCTCTCTTGTTAGGCGGCCGACTAAAATTACTTTATTCATTGCTGCCCACCCCTTTCTCTCGCTAGAAATACGGCAAACATTTTTGCTCCAAATTCCACGCGTAATTTAATCGCATCATCTAGATGCCCATTTCGCGCTAACCAATCAAGTGCTACATCTAACAGAGATACAGACAGTTCTCCATACGCCCGCTGACATTTAGCGCACGCTATTTGCCATTTCTTACTTATTTCATCTTGGCACGCTACAACATTCTCACTTGTTCCGCATACTTTACAGGCCATATTAAGTGGTTGGTCCATATATAATATTTGGGGATTTTTAACAATCAACATCCCAACTCACTCCTTGCTTCAATCAAAATAATCTGTATATTTACCAAGCGTACAACCACAATCCCTGCATACTATGTACTTTGGCACTTTAAACTCAGCGCCTTGAAAAACATCAGCGTTGCTATTAATTATCTCGTCATAGTGATTGCCATCAAGGCTTATGAGTTGCTCGCAGCGGCCTTTGTATGTTTGCCTTGATACCCCAACATTACAGCCACACTGCGGGCATTTAGTTACTTTCATCTAAATACCCCCTCGCCCGGTTCTTCTCGTTCACCTTGTCCCGCACATTATTAATATTGCAACCAAGCATATTTAGCGCAGTCTCGCAAGCTACTTGGATATCAACCAACTCCTCGCATAAGTCGTATCTTTCAACATTATCAAATGCAGCAATAGCTTCGCTTACTTCTTCTTTGATCTTTTCTAGTTGATTGCGCATCGTCCAATCATCCGAAACTAGTACTGGTATTAGCTTTACAGCATCTGTTTCAACGAGCGGATCATCACTAAGCCCATATATAAACGCTCCACATTTTTCGCAATTCGTTCCTATGAATTGTTTTTTGCGACCACACTTCTTACATGCTCTAAAAAAAGTAACCCTAGGCGGTTCTCTTAATTTCTCTGGTTTTAACATATCTGAATTGGTAACTTGATTTTGCAATTTCCATTTAACTATTTCATAGCCATCTTCTTCATAAAGCGCAACAGGACTATATTTTAAGCCTAATACATTCACGCGATGATCATAGAGCGAATACGCAGTATGATCTCTATAATACTCCCAGTGTGTCGGCCCATCAGAAGTTACCATCTGCCCCTCGGTCCACATAAGCCCCTTGTTTTGACACTGCCCCAGAAAATCTCTAGCCAACTCCTCTGTTTCGCAATGTACTGCGATTTTGCCAGTTTTAAAGTCGTCCCAATTAAACGCAGTTTCGCTAGTCTTTAGCTGCTCGCAAGCTACGTGTGATTTATCAGTGATTGGTCTTAACTCAGATATTGCTACTGCGCTCTTTACGCCTTGATGCTCAACTAAAACTACATCCTCCATGCAGATGGTTACAAATCTCACTTCTTGCCCATTTCTTCTAAATATTCTCATTCCAGCCGATATAGCTTGGTTAAATTCTTCTCTTGTCATGGTTTTCCCTCCCATCTGCTACAATAATCATCGTCCAAGACATAACCTTGAAGTCCG
>CAYPGU010000214.1:0-2610 GCA_964409995.1 uncultured Legionellaceae bacterium
ATCTTATGGTAGACCCATTTAACTCCATTGCTGTAGCTAAACTTAGAGACCGAAAAAAACGCGATCAAAAGCCTTTTGCATTGCTTTTTGAAACAATTGATAACTGCAAGATTTTTTGTGATTTATCTCTCCATGAAGAGCAATTGCTCAGTAGTGTGGAGCGCCCTATAGTCTTAGTTAAAAAATCAAGAAATCGCAAATTATCAGAATTGATAGCCCCAAACAATGCTAGTTATGGAGTAATGCTTGCTTACACACCTTTGCAGCACCTAATATTACGCGATAACTTTAAATGTCTGGTTTGCACAAGTGCAAATATAAGCGATGAACCAATTATATATGAAGATGATCTAAAACCATTTTCTGAAGTGGCTGATTATATAGTAACACATGATCGTAGAATTCATTCTTTTGTCGATGACTCAGTTGTTCGATCCATTAATGGATCTTCTGTTGGTGAAATACAGATAATAAGGCGCGCCAGAGGATACACACCTAAAACATTGACTTGCCCAAATAATAAACTACAAATATTAGCTGTTGGGGCGGAACTTAAAAACACTATTTGTCTAGTAAAGAAGGAAGATGTACTTCTTAGCCAACACATAGGAGATCTTAATAAATTAGACACTTATCAATCATTCTTAGATGTTATTTCTCATCTGAAAAAAATCACCTCCTTTGAACCAGAATTAATCGCCTGTGATTTACACCCTAACTTTTTAAGCACCACTTATGCAAACAAATTCAATATCCCAGTAATTCCAGTCCAACATCATCATGCTCATATGTGTGCTGCTATGATGGAAAATAATTTTCAAGGCGAAGCCATCGGTGTAATATTTGATGGGATGGGCTATGGAGCAGATGGTAACCTATGGGGTGGTGAGTTTCTAATTGGGAACTATAAGAAATTTTCTAGAGCCGGCCATTTTGAATATTTTCCATTACCAGGTGGAGACATTTGCAGTAAAAAACCTTCCATTGCTGCATTCGCATGTTTATTAAAAGTATTTGGTAACATCGAGGATTTGCTTAAACATTGGCAAACTAATCTAACCGATTTTGAAATGAATCTATATCAAAAAATGATCAATGCAAAAATCAATTCACCTATAACGTCCAGTGTAGGTAGAATTTTTGACGTTGTTTCAGCAATACTTGGCATATGTGAGCATGTTTCTTATGAAGGCCAAGCTGCTATTCTTTTGGAACAATCGTTTGATAACAAAACAGTAAATTTGGATGAATGTTATAATTTTTCTATTTACAATAAAGATGGCAAGCATCTAATATCGTTAGATGAAACTTATACTGCTATCCTGCAAGATAAAAACGCCAACACCTCATTAGAATCTATCAGTTGGAAATTCCATAACACACTAGTAAAGATTATTTATGAAACCTGCATGCTTATTAGTGACTCAACGAAAATTTACACCGTAGTATTATCTGGCGGATGTTTCCAAAATAGGTTTTTATTAGAGTCAACCATAAAAATTTTAAGCAGCAAAGGAATCAACGTACTATATCACAAGGACTACCCCACAAATGATGGCGGCATTGCTCTAGGACAAGCTGCACATGTTATTTATGGAGGCGGACAATAGACCATGTCAAAAACTAGCCAATGGGAAGCCTGCCATCAAAATATCCAACTATCCTCACAAGAAATACATGTCTGGTTGGTTAATCTCAAGACTATTTCAGATTCAATCCCTACCATGTACAGCCTATTATCTTTTGATGAGATAAACAAGGCTAACGAATTTAAAGCCGAGCAACATAAAGTTAATTATATCTTGACACGTGGTTCTTTGAGAAAAATATTAACTTTGTATTTGCAAGTTGAAGCTGAAGAAATTAAGTTTCTGTATAATGAATATGGAAAACCATATCTTGACTCAAACTACATAGAAAATTCTCTATATTTTAATCTGTCACATAGTGATGATCTAGCTATCTTTGCAATATCTAAAACTAATAATTTAGGTATTGATCTCGAAAAAATTAAGTCTATTGACGATTATTTAAATATTGCCCAAGAGAATTTCTCGCAACAAGAAGTTGCTGATCTTATGTCATATACCAAAGATGAACAATTAGCCGCTTTTTATAGATGTTGGACCAGAAAAGAAGCCTTTATAAAAGCAATTGGGGATGGATTATCTTATCCGCTAAACCAATTTACTGTATCACTTAAGACAAAGGAACTTGGCTTAATTCAATGCTGGTCGATTCATTCATTAATTCCAATTCCTGGTTTTGAATCAGCTTTGGCTTTTGATGGTCATTGTGATCAGCTAAGATACTACTTATATACATAAATCAACGTCGATTTAACTGGCATTAAGTTAAGGCATAGAGACACAAATACAATATTATGCCTGGGAAAATACCAAGCAATAATAAGACTAAGCCATTTAAGGAAAGTAAAGTATTACCAAGCACTGACATGCCAAGCACAGGCATGCTTTGCTTCGCATCGGTCGGGTTGCTGAAATACATAACGCGAATAATGCGTAAGTAGTAGAAAGCACCAATTACAGTAAATACTAAGGCTAAGGCTGCTAGAGCTGGATAGCCAGCATCAACGACATTTTTCAAGAT
>CAYPGU010000215.1:0-2592 GCA_964409995.1 uncultured Legionellaceae bacterium
GTTGAGATGGGGAGTGCCAGCTCATTAAATTGCTTTATAGCTGAAGTAATTAAGATAAGTGCTGCTAGCTTTGGATTTTTTTTGGCAAGCAAGGCAAGCTTTGGATTTAAACTAACTTTGCTTACATATTTAATCACATCAAGTTTAAATTTTAAATCCAGCACCTTTTGAGTAAAATCATAGCCAACTTGCGGTAAGGCTTGCAATGCGATTACTAGCTCATGTTCATTTTTGGCTTGCAACACATCGTCGATAAACAACTGCATATCTGGTCTATGTTCTGGAGAGCGTAATATACAACTTGCCACGTTTTCGCGTAACCGAACACACATTTCATCAGTTACCATCCCGCTATGCACACCATGTTTGCTAGTATTTGCAGCATTGGTGTGCAGAAAGGCGCGAAAGAGATTTAAATTATCATCCACATTGTCGATCAACACCCCATTGGCATCGTATCCCTTATACATGCCATCAACTCTTATTAACTGCACTACTTTATCACCATTGCCATAGGATTTAGAATGAACAACTCCATTAACATTAGTAATAAGTAAAACTGTGCAATTAAACATCTTAGCCATAATCTCTAAATCTACTTCGCATCCACGCCAGGTATGAATGCCATTTTTTAGGATTTGATCTGCGTAGTCCTTGTGTTGCATCACGATCGATGTTTTTTGTAAATCTTCTAAAAGTAAAGATAAAATGTTTTTAACATCTATTTTAGAAGATTTTGAGGCAATTAATCGTTCAATTTCTTGATTAAAAAATTTAATTTCATCACCATTGCTTCTCAATTCAAATGAATCAATTGGCGCAGGGAAGGTCTCGGATTCATTGGCTAAATCACGTTTGAATTTCTCAATACCTAAGGGACTAGCATCTAGAACAGGCAAAGCTTTTAATTTCTTACTATCTCTAATTCTTATGAGGTTTAATAGTGCATCTTCTCTTGATTTGGGTTTAGAACGTTCAACATGATGTAAAATATAAGCTTGCGCCAAAGCCTCTAAATCATCACCACAAATTTCAATTTCTGCAGTTCTATCTGGCTTTGTATTTGCCCGTTGATGGATTTGTTGCTCTGCATACTCAATTGGAGTTAGACCGGTTGAATCCGTAACTGATAGATCACAACCTAAGGCTTGCGCAGATTTAATGAATTTGGTGTTTGCGCTTGCAGCAATATAAAATGCTAAGGTTTTTTTATCCGGATCAATTGTTGCATTTAAGATTAGCTGAGGATTAATCTCGATTAAGCGTAAAGCTTTGGAGTAATTGCCATGCTTAATTGCTTCTATAATATCATTCTTTATGCGCTTCAATAGGATATCTTTAATCTGACCATTTATAGATAGTATTTCTTTGGCAGCCTCTACGCCATAGCCAAAACCTTCATAGGGAATTTGTTTGTTATTAATGAGCTTTAGAAGCTCATTATCGTATTTTACTCCATGGTGTTTTCGCAGCGCAACCAATAAATGTAATGGCTTTAGAACTATCAGAGGCGCCATGTTTTTTTCTAGATCTGCCCAATGATAACTTAATAATCTAATAGTTCTCCTAATAGTATCACTATCAAGACCTGGTTCGGCTAGCTTTAATAAATTTTGAATATATTGAAATGCTTCATAAGTGGTATTATGTGAATACTTAAAAACAGGAAGTCCGCCACTCCATGTTGAGCTTGCTAAAGTTCGTTGCGTGTTTAAAGCTAAAATTTGTTGATCTAATTTGTAGACAGGATTTTCTGGATTATTTTGATCTGATTCACGTTCTATTGCATTATTAGCAGCGCTATGCGCACGAAAAACTGCTGCTCTAAATTCCTCTTCATTTTTTCGTTTGGTTTCTTTATCATCATGACGGCCAGATACGTGATCTATGGCATCTTGCCCTGTTCTTTTTATGCCGCTAATAATTCTCTTCATAGTGATACCACATAATGTAATATCCTTATTATTTATTCTATATGCACAAAACAAATCCCCTTGCCTTTGCGGCAAGGAGATCTGCTATCGCTCACACTAGACACTAGATGGCGTTACAATCAGGGAAGAAATCACGCATTATATTTTGACGTGATGTAGTAGTACCACCTGTCTGTGTAATACCATTGGTTGTGGTAGGTGTTGCAGCATCGCAAGCCCAAGTAACAGTACCATTGGAATCGGTACCAGTGTAACCTACAACTACGCCTGCTGAACCGGCGCCAAAGTCATCGGAGAACGTTGTACCGTCATCAAAGTTAATTGCTACCGTACCACCCGTAGCTGTTGGAGTAGCCACAATAGACGCCACACCAGTAATAGGTGCCGTTAAGGTGTTTACGGTAGTAGTGCCAAGAGTATACTGCTCTGCAACATAGTGCATTTGATTTTGCAATAGACTGTATACTCCAGCCATTTTGGCTTTGCCTGCGTAGCTCTTATAAGAAGGGATAGCTACTGCGGACAACAGAGCAACAATAGCAATCACAACCATCAACTCTATAAGCGAAAATGCTTTCATATACATCGAACCATACCTCCACAAACGTTTAAGATAGATAATTATACAACTGAATATGAAGGGTGGCGTTACCCAGAG
>CAYPGU010000216.1:0-2571 GCA_964409995.1 uncultured Legionellaceae bacterium
TTTTCGTTAACCGCAAACAGAATCCCAGAATTATCTACGGTATATAATGTGTCGCCTGCTCGAGCTAATTGTAATTTAATATCTTTTTTATCTGTTCCATTCCCAACATTAGCATTCCATTTTTTGGTTACAGTAATTCCACCTTCTATACCTGGTAAAGGACTCTTCGCCGGCAAATCAGAACGACGATCCATTTGCGTACAAGCTGATAATAAAAGCAATGCACTTATGCCTAATATTCGCAACCAATTAAGCATGGTCTTCTCCTCGCGGAGCGTGCATTTCATCTTCACGCACACCTAAATCAATTAATTTTAGCTGTAATAACGGCGCTTGTGCTCCAGGTGGAACATGATACAAAGCTGTTAAATACGCTTTCTTTGCGGCTTCAATATTGCCTTGAGCTATATGAATATCACCTTCAACTTCACCAAACAAAACCGTATAGGCTTCTTTTGGATCCTTGACCAATTTCAACGCATTTTCATACTCACCTTTGGCGAGTAATATTCTCGCTAAACGCGCACGCGCAACTGGGCCCACTACTTTTTGAGCTGAATCTTGCTTGACAATCCAACGTAAATATTCTTCAGCTTTAGCTAAATCATTATTCTTTACCGCATTCTTAGCCAACAACAAATTACCAAATTGTGCATACGGACTGCTGGCATAATTTTCGCTCAGAAATTGCCCTTTTGCTAGCACAGTGTTTTCATCTTGCGCTATATCTGCAACCAACATTTCTTGATATACATCAGATGCCACTGCAGCACGTGCAAAACCACGATTTTTCCAGTAGTTAATTCCGACAAAGAATAGAACCACTAACAGTGTTACTAGTAGAATCAATTTGGTATTTTTCTGGAAAAATTCCCTAATTGCAGCAACTTGTTGATTTTCGGTTTGATAAATTTCCATTAAATATCTCCTATTACTTGTTGTATTTGAGAAAACGGAACAGTTTGTTGCGTGCCCTCAATTCGTAAAAATTTTATTCCCACAGTTTGATTAGCTATTTCATCATCACCAATAATAAATGCCACTTTCGCGCCACTCTTATCAGCTTTTTTAAACAGATTACCAAGTGAACCGCCACCAAAGTGAGTTGCTAACGCAAAACCAGGTAAGATATCGCGCAAGCGTTCCGCAATTACCAAACGTTGTGCTTCAGCTTTATCGCCCACACAGAGCAAATATCCATCTACTGCAGCAGCATGCTCTTGTTGCGCTGCTTCGAGCAACAATATCAGTCGCTCCAACCCCATAGCAAAACCAACCGCAGGTGTTGGTTGTTGTCCACCTAGCATGGAGACTAAACTATCATAGCGCCCGCCAGCACAAACTGCTGATTGTGAACCTAATTTATCTGATGTCCACTCAAAGACAGTGCGATTATAATAATCTAAACCACGCACAATACGCGGGTTAACGGTGTACTTAATTCCAACTAGAGTTAATAAACGCTGCAACTCGGCAAAGTGTTGCTCTGAATCTGCATCTAAAAAGTCAAGCAATATAGGTGCCCGCGCAATTAACTCTTGCATATCAGGATTTTTACTATCCAAAATGCGCAAAGGGTTCGAACTCAAACGCCGCTTGGAATCTTCATCTAGATGTGTTTGATGCGCTGTAAAATATTCAATGAGTGTTTGTTTGTACGTATTACGACTATTTAAATCACCCAAACTATTAATCTGTAAACTTACCAGATGATCTACTTTTAATTCTTTCCAGAGCCTAGCGCATAAAGCTAATTGTTCTACATCGATATCCGGGCCTGGCATATTAAAGGCTTCGACACCTAGTTGAGTAAATTGTCGATAACGACCTTTTTGTGGTTTTTCGTAACGAAACATTGGACCCATATACCATAGCTTTTGTTGCTGTTGGTTACGCAATAATGCATATTCCATACAAGCACGCACACAGCCGGCTGTTCCTTCTGGGCGTAAAGTCAAACTATCGCCATTTTGATCTTGGAAACTGAACATTTCCTTTTCTACGATATCGGTTACTTCACCAATCGAACGCTTGAATAATTGGGTACGCTCTAATAATGGCATACGTACTTCAGTATAGGCATAGACATCTAGCAATTTGCGTATTACCTTTTCCACATGCTGCCATACAGCAATCTGGGTTGGTAATACATCTGGCATGCCTTTAACACTTGTTATATTAGTTTCAGTCTCAGTCATTAGCTTTGGACTCTTCATACAATTTATATTCTTCAGATTTAGGGAACACGCTCTTAAGTTTAAGAGCCGCACTCGCAACTTCATTCTTGTTATGCAATTGACGGTTAATTTGAATCGTCAACCATAACGAACGAGCTGTAGGTTCGCTCACAGATTTATGCATGTTCAAATAATCAAGCGCGGCGGCGAAACGCTTTTTTTGTAATTCTAAATTTGCCAGCTCTAAACTTGCTTTGCTACAGCCTGGATTGCGACGCACCGCGGTCTCTAGATATGAATAAGCCTTATCTAAATCATCTTGTCGCAAGGCGTTGATACCTGCAGTCTCAAACGCTTCAGCGGTTTTGACATACTGTTTGTCACTAATTGCTTT
>CAYPGU010000217.1:0-2550 GCA_964409995.1 uncultured Legionellaceae bacterium
TCTTTAGCCGCTGCTGCACGACGTGCTGCCTTCTCAGGATTATCTTCTGGAGCGGCTACTACTGCAGGCACTGCTTCACCAGATACTGTTTCACTGCTAATCTCGACATCGTCTGCAACTGCGTCAGGAGTGGCTACAGTTTCTATAACTGCAACTACTTCTTCTACTGGAGTCTCGGGCTCAGGTGGTGGCGCTTCAACTACATCATCTTCGCCATCAACATTTTCTCTTTTTACATATACACGACGCTTTTTGCTAACAACGTTTACCATCGAATTTTTACCCGACGGAGTTTTAACCTTTAATTGACTAGTACTAGTACGCTTAAGAGAAATTTTTGCATCAACTTTCGGTTCACCTTGTAATGACGAAAGTAATTTGGCGCGATCTTCTTCGGTAATTCTATCGTTTTTATCGGATACCTTGACCCCAGCACGATTTAACTGATCAATGAGCGCATTAACCGATATGTTACCTACTTGCTCGGCAAGTTTTTCTACTGTGACTTCACCAGCTATTGATTTACTTCCCAAAATTTCCTCGCTTTTGCTTTATTCAGCAAACCAATGCGCACGCGCAGCCATAATCAATTTGGCGGCCTGATCAGCATCTAAATTTGTAATACTGGTTAAATCATCGACCGCAAGTTCTGCCAGATCGTCTCTGGTCAACACTTCATTTTTAGCCAAATTATACGCCAGCTCTTCATTCACGCCTTCTAGTTCGAGCAAGTCTTGTGCAGGCTTATGTAATTTTTCTTGTGTCGCAATTGCTTGCGTGAGTAATACATCTTTTGCTCTATCACGCAATGCTTCAACAATTTCAGCGTCAAAACCTTCAATTTCTAATAGCTCATTAACCGGAACATAAGCTATCTCCTCGATGGTAGAAAAACCTTCTGAGATCAATAATTCAGCCACATCGTTGTCTACGCCTAATTGCTCAGTGAAAACTTGTAACAGGTCTTGCTTTTCTTGTTCGCCTTTAGCTTGCGCTTCTTGTGCACTAATTACATTTAAAGTCCAACCGGTTAATTCACTGGCCAGCTTCACGTTTTGTCCACCGCGACCAATTGCTTGCGATAAAAATTCATCTTTAACTGCTATATCCATAGTATTGGTTTCTTCGTCCACTACTATCGATACTATTTCCGCTGGTGACATTGCATTCATTACGAATTGCGCCGGATTATCATCCCACAATACTATGTCAACTCTTTCACCACCTAGTTCGTTGGAAACTGCTTGTACACGTGCACCACGCATACCAACACACGCACCTACCGGATCCATGCGACCATCATTTGTTTTGACGGCAATCTTTGAACGCACACCAGGATCACGTGCCATCGCCTTGATCTCGATAATACCTTCGCCAACTTCAGGGACTTCGATCTTAAACATTTCGGCCAACATGCCTACGCCTGAACGGCTCAACATAATTTGTGGACCACGCACATCATTTATAATTTCATCTAAATACGCACGAACTCGATCACCCGGACGGAATGTTTCCTTCGGTAAGGTATGATCTTTTTTGAGCAAGGCCTCAGCATTGCCACCTAGATCTACGATAATTGTATCGCGCGTTACTTTCTTCACGACACCATTTACGATTTGGCCAAGCTTGGCCATGAATTCATTTGCCACCATGGAGCGTTCTGCTTCGCGAACTTTCTGAATAATAACTTGCTTAGCAGTTTGCGCGGCAATACGCCCAAATTCTACTGATTCTAGTTGTTCTTCAATGGTGTCACCAATTTTAATATTTGGCTCATCTACTTGCGCTGCACTGAGCGTGATTTGGCTAAATGGTAATTCTAATGGTTGATTTTGCTCAGGATCCGCTACTACATGCCAAACTCTAAACGTGTCATACATGCCAGTTTTTCGGTCGATATCAACTCGAGCTTCTATATGAGCTCCATATTTCTTTTTGGTAGCCGAAACTAAAGCTGCTTCTAATGCTTCAAAGATTACTTCTTCAGAAACACCTTTTTCATTTGAAACTGTGCCTACAATTAATTTAAGCGGAATCTCTTTATTCATAACTTATTTAGCCTCATCTATGACATTGGCTTGCGCAATATTTGCAAAATCCACATTAACTACTGTTCCGTCAATCTCGAGACTGATTTGTTTTTCAGTAACGGAACTTAATGTCCCCTTAAAATTCCTTTGCCCCTCCATTGGGACTTGTACCGACACGCGCACTTGTTTACCTACAAAGCGTGGAAATTGTTCAGGACTGAATAATTTCCGATCTATTCCTGGCGAGGAAACCTCCAATGAATAAGCTCCACGTACTAAATCTGATTCAACATCAAGTGCCGCACCAACTCTTCTGCTCACTTTTTCACAATCATCTATATTGATGCCGTTGGGCTTATCTATATAAATCCGTAACGTACTGTGCTTACCCTGTGCTAGGTATTCTAGACCAACGAACTCGCACCCCAGCCCTGCTATTACTGGTTCAACAACTTTTTCTAGTGCTAAATTCCGCTTCATCTCTATTTCGCCATAAATAAAAAATGGGCACTAAGGCCCA
>CAYPGU010000218.1:0-2540 GCA_964409995.1 uncultured Legionellaceae bacterium
AGATTTAAAAAATTTTTATCTACAACCTTTTCTGGCGCCTGAGGCACACCTAGACGTTTTTTGTGCATCTTATTCTTTGTGCTTTCAAAAACCCATAAATTAGGCAAGCTTGTTAAATCAACAACCTGACGAAGCATCGGTGCAGCTTCAGGCATTTGATGGCCTGTAGGTTTGAATTTAAAGGTACTATAAAAAAACTGTTGCAAAATATCATTATAAACTGAATGATCGATTGGATTCGAAGCGTTAAATTCCATTAATAACGCTAAATTGATAAGTTCATTCTGAGTGGAAGCGGACAATCCAGGTAGCGCTGATAAGTATCTAGCTGCTTCTAAACTTAAGTTCTTAGGATTATATAATCCATCTAAAGCTATATTGGCTAGATTTTCTTCTGAATGTGGTGAATTACGCATAATTCTTGCAATTTCAGCATCAGCTTCATCAATTGGTTGGCTTTCACCACGAATTAAATCTTGATTAAATTTGGCATTTACAAGTAACTCATTAAAAGCATACTCTGACAGGTTAGGATAATAATCCATAATCCTATACATAAGCTTTTGTATTAATATTTTGGCTAATTTTAAATTTTCAAAGTCATATCTAGATATATTTTCTAATAAATATATCATGTTTATTAGTTTATTTCTTCCAGGTAATCCAATTAAAGGAGATTTAGCCATCTTTTCCGCTGCATCTAATATTTCATTAAATGCATTAAATAGTAAAACCTCAAGTTGACGCTTATTTTGCTGTATCAAGTCTGATGTAATAGGTATTATTTCTATTTTTAAGATGGAAATAGTTAGTGCAGCACGTAATTCTAAAAAATTATACGCTACACCTTGCAATTCTAAATCTTGAGCCCCCTTTGAAATAGCGGTAACTGTATTTTGATCGTCATTAAGATTATCTAATACAAAGCAAAACTTTTCATACATCTCAATAAGTAAAGTCATCCTGGTTTCAAATGGAACATCTATCATATGTAATTCATTCCAAGGCGGCTCATAGAATGGTTTAATCGAGTGCATAACCAATGATGCCATATTCAAACAAATCATGTCATCTACGGTGGCATCAGCTAAAGCACATTTATCACGTAATGAATTAATCAAAGCAACCAAATCAGCTGGTTTTTTGCTTATATATAACTCATATAGCTGTTGTGCTGTTGAGTATATTTTATTTAAGTCATGTGGCATATTTCACCATTATGAACCAATTCTTTTCTCCATCGTTTTGATGCACTCATTCAAAATATCGATAATTTTAGCTTCATTGGCCAAATGAGGTATCTTCTTTCCTTTGGCATGCTGCTTGCCATCTACTAAACCAGCGTGCAAACTACAAACTATCCTAAGCCTGCTTACAGTTAATGTATCCTGGTTTTCCAAGGCTCGACCTATACCTTCCAAGAAAAAATCAAAATATTTTGTTATAACTTGTTCATAACATACTTCTAGGGTATTAATATATTCTTTAGGTAGTTTTTTTTGTTGGGCAAAAAATATTTTCTCACTAATTTTTGTTACTAGTTCAAACAGTTTATATAGTCGGTCAATATAATAATGTGGTTCATATACTTGAACGCGCCGTTTTCCACCCAAGGCTTTAACCACTAATTTCCAACGCGCTGCAATAAATACGGTTCTAGCCATATCACACAACTCAACTTCTATACTGTAATTTTCATCAATTTGCTTAGATGCGAGTTGCTTGACTTCTATAGCACCCAAATACTTCTTTTCTGCTAATTCGGCATCCTCAGCGGTAGCGACGGGTCTCTGTCCAATTGCATGCATGACTTTTAATTGCAAATCTTTGGCAAAATCAATAAGACTAGCGTTGCTTGCGGAATAAATGTATTCTTCACGCTCATTTTCGGTAAGCGAATAAATCTTTTGCTTTTCTTTGCTGCTTTTATCTTTCTCTTTTTGCGACATGCCAAACCTCTACTTGTCAGTATAGATTAGGCACCAGCTACACTAATTAGTTCAGTTGGACTTGCGATTGACGTAAAACAGCTGTATAGTTGCACAGCTAAACTGCGCATACATCAAAGAATTAAGAATGACTGAGCCTAAGCGTAGACGCTTTAAACTCACTGTTACTATCTAAATCTTCAGTATTATTAGGAGCTGCATGTAAATGCAGTGCTGGTCGACGTAAAATTTTTAATTCTTCAATAATTATTCTGACACAAGCTTCCAAAGTAGAAGCGTGTTCACAATCACAACGATACTTGATGGTAAATTTGTGCACTTCTTTTAATAACTGAATTCTACGTTCACAAAGAGCTACAATTTTATACTCAGTGCTTTTGTCTTTTAGAGCTTGAATATATATTTTTTGTTGCTGAACTAATTGTTGACGCAAACAATCATTGATCTGAACTAGCAAACTATACTCAGCATCAATATTACGCGAAAGTTTGATCAAATTATCTGTGGTGGCAATTGAATGCGCATTTAACCATGGTTCTAGAGCTAGATTATCCGTATTCTCTTTCAACCAAAGCTCAAATGCTGAGCGAG
>CAYPGU010000219.1:0-2533 GCA_964409995.1 uncultured Legionellaceae bacterium
CAAGCAAAGAACAAGGCTCGTTTGGCACGCTTCGAAGAATTGAACTCCAAAGAGTTTCAAACGCGTAACGAAACTGCAGAGTTGTATATTCCACCCGGTCCGCGTTTGGGCGACAAGATTTTGGAAGTTACTGGGTTGCACAAGAGCTTCAATGATAACGTGTTAATTGATGATTTGAACTTCAGTGTGCCGAAGGGATCTATTGTTGGTATTATCGGTCCAAATGGTGCCGGTAAATCTACCTTCTTCAAGATGTTAATTGGCCAGGAACAACCTGATAAAGGCAGCATTGAATTTGGCGATACAGTTAAGCTGGCATACGTAGATCAGTCACGTGACACTTTGTCGAGCACTAAGACTGTCTGGCAAGAAATTTCAGATGGTTTAGATATTATGACTATCGGTAATTTTGAAATGCCATCGCGTGCTTATGTCGGACGTTTCAATTTCAAAGGTGGCGATCAACAAAAGATGGTTAAAGATCTCTCCGGTGGTGAACGCAATCGAGTCCACCTAGCGAAACTTTTGACTAGCGGTGGCAATATGTTATTGCTCGATGAACCAACCAATGATCTCGATGTGGAAACCTTACGTGCGTTGGAAGAGGCATTATTAAACTTCCCTGGCTGCGTTATGGTCATCTCGCATGATCGCTGGTTCTTAGATCGTATCGTGACACATATCTTAGCTTTCGAAGGAGATTCCAAAGTACATTGGTTTACCGGCAACTATACCGAGTACGAAGCAGATCGTTTATCCAAACTTGGACAAGATGCTTTGCAACCACATCGTGTGGCGTACAAGCATGAGACCGCAGCGAGCTAAGGTCAATCCATCACACTAATCCAAATCCCCGAAACCACGCAGAGTGTATCGGGGATCTGTGTAGTACTTAAACTTGAGATACAGTAACCTATATTACAGTAATGCCAGTTACAATAAATTTAATTTACGTAATTGCGTGTAATTTCAAAAACAATCAAACAGACCTACCTCTTAACCTGACTGATAAAATCAATGTTTTTATCATTTATCTTGACCTGACTAGCTAAATTTCCTGAATTATGTATACAATTTCATTTTTGGAGATAAAAATATGCTAACAACCAGCCCAAAGAAGTCTGACAATCCACCCACCGCAGAAAGCAAACCTTTATTATTCAAACCATTAGCTCGCGCCGGTAAGCGTACCATCGTAGAAATTTACGAGATGATGAAGCAATGCACAACGATGGATGAACTTAAATTAAAATTTAAAAACGCTGAAGAATTGGCTAAGGCTTCTAGGATGTTTGAGGTATATAAAGGGAGTAATCCTTTATTTGATAAACTTCATAAGGCTTGGATAGCATCGGAAGGCATTCGAGATCAAAAGCAAATCGAGGAAGAAAAACGCGCTATTGCTATTGCGCACGCTGAATCTCCGTTTGTTAATGAAACTGAAATAAAATCATACTTATCTGCCAGCGAGCGCAAGGTTGTGCATAGCTTCAAAACTGGTTCGCTCGGATCAATTCATTCACTTGGTTCATTTAGTGATTTGAAAACCTTGATACTGCAATCTGAAGATGATACGGCAGCTGAGGAAATTGAAGCTCAAGATAACGCACCCAAGGAAGCTGTAACCCTAATAGAACAACCTGTCACCAAGGCACCGTCGCCACCAGTATAATGAACTTTTTAATCTCCTGAAGGTCTATATAAATAGTATGGATCTTTAGGGGATATATATAATGCCAGTTGGCATCCGCAAAATACGAGCTCTGTTTGCTTCAAAAGAAAGTGAAGCAGCATTAAAACAAGCCAGAGAAGGTTTTGATAGAGCTTTGAAAGCATCAGCTAAGATTCAAGCTTTGATATTAAAAAAGTTTAAACATGGCGAACCAATTACACTTGACAATGTAACCAGCGCTTTACAACAAGCATTGATTTGTGCCCAAGCAGCTTATAATGTCCAGAAACAATTAGCAGCACTAAAAAAGCCTAATCGTGATTTAAAATATACCAACGAACGCACTAAGGCAACGACTAAATCAGCAGAAAAAAGTGCATTAATTTTAGTAGATAATTATATTGCGCAAGAATTATATGCGATTCAAACCAGCATGACACAAAAGTATATTGATAATATAGTTGCTGGAGTACAATTGTTTGTCAGGCAGCAATTACGTAAAGGTTATGATGAATATTTAAAAACCGGCAGAATTGACGTAGATATTAAGCATATTATACAAGATAGTATTGCACACGCCAAAGATCTTCTCACCAAAACTAAAAAATTATATGAACCAGGCACCAGAAAAAAGCAAGTTTTTGGAGATTAAATTACATCCAAAGCTTCAGACAGCTTCTGCACCGCAATTACTTGCAAACCTTCAATTGGTTTCTTCGGTGCATTAGCTTTCGGTACTATCGCTTGTTTGAAACCTAATTTGACGGCTTCTTTGAGGCGATCTTGACCGGATTGCACTGGACGAATTTCGCCCGACAAACCAATCTCGCCAAATACAACTAGATCCGATGGTAAGGGTTT
>CAYPGU010000220.1:0-2527 GCA_964409995.1 uncultured Legionellaceae bacterium
AATGGCCATTTGGACGCGATGTATCTAGCCATTGCGGGTGCGCGTCTAACATGTGCCGGGCAAGAATTTTTCTATCATGGAATATAAAATCTAGATACGATTTCTCATTGCCTAATATTACGATGGTCTCAGCATAATAAAGTGCAACCTGGACAAACTCGCCTGGATTTGAGCCTGGGTGGTTAGTGCGTGGACCATGTGTTGACAATGGGTGATCGAGAATATTTAGACCGATCAACGTGTTAATGTAAGATGCTCCAACGCTGTCTAATAATTTGGGATTGGCTAAATACTTCGCTAAAATTTTTTCCAGTATTGGAATATACACATCTGTAAAATATGGCATTTTTGTATAATCATCAAAATACTTTCTAGCTTCAGGATCGTAAGCTTCATCGATTATATTTCTATATTCTTTGATAATTTCTAAATGTTCTTCGCAATATTCTGCACATAACTGTGCCATAGCCATACCATAGCAAGAGGGCGTAGATGATGTCAATCTTATATACAGAGCTTGCAGTCCAAAAATGAATTTGTCATTTGAATCATAACGGCCACGAAATAATTTAAAGGCAACCGATGGCAAATTAGCCGGTGGTGACATATGCTCCAAATCGCCATCGCTAGTAACTGGGAATCCTTCTTTACCAACTTGCACCATCGTTGGCGATTCAATATTGTTTTCGTGCAAATAAAAGACTGGTAAGTGTACTTGGCCAATATTTTGCGCGACGATAAAAGAAGCAAGGCGTGTTATGTCACTTGAGAAATCAATTTCTGCTGCATCAGAGGGAAATATTTTGTTTAAATGCACAATAAATTTAACATCATTCTGTCTAACATCCTTGGCAAGATAGATGATTTTCATGCTGGTAGCATGTACTAGAACGTATATGTTCCTTTTAACTCGATCAACTATTGAAAGTAGCGATTCAAACTCTTGGAAATAATGTTTTAAACCAAAGCCAGTCTGAACGTACTTTGTGCCATCGCTACGTGGCTCTTTTACTTTTTGGATTCTTGGTACACGCTCAACATAAGTAACAAAATCATGGAATCTCTTGGCTTCAACAATATCCTTCTTTTCGCCAAGTTTTGCATATACTTCACGGAGATCTTGTAAGAGCGAATCATCAGGTGACGATCTACTAATCTCTTCTGGATAAGTGCCAGAACTGTTAAAGTCTAGAGGGTCAAAATCAAACTGGAGTTTTGAATCACGGGGGCTATGTCCGGAACATGGCACACCATCAGGATTCATTTTAGAACCAATATCGGTTTCCTTAAGGTCCGCAATAATAGTGCCATTTATGCTAAATGAGCAGCGTCGTTTAGGTGCTTTATCTTCCTCGTGCAGGCCAACAGAAAGAAATATATCATGTACCTCGCTTAAGTAGCGCATACGATTCAAATACAATATATCTAGTCTAGTTTCCTCGAATACTGCTTTATCGACAGTAACATCTGCTTCGTCAGGAAAATTGAACACACGGATGTGCAACTCTGGATAAACGAAGCTTCTAGGTAGTTGAGGACTGGGTGCCGGACTACTAAAAAGCGTTACAGAGCTAGAACATCTCGGAAGAAAACTAGCATCTGTAGCAGGGCTTGATAGATCTGTGCTGGAGTTTCTATAAGCACGATATAACCCTCCAACCTGAGAGTTTGAAGTTCTACGTACCCTTGTATAGTCAACTTGAAATTCATACTCAACGTCAACTCTTGGTGGCTTATGCGGTTTCATTCATCATCCCCATGTGTTGACATAATCTCAGTGTATGAAACTATTTAAAAAATAGCCATATGCGGCGCATAAAAACGTGACTATGCACTAATATACTGATTTTATCAGAATAATTCACTATATAAAATTGAACTTTTTATCCAGGTCGGTCTCTAATTAATAGTATAAAAAGTGTAATAATAGGTAAATAAGGCTATGTCGGGCAGTGATAATGACGGAAGAAGATCACGTGCTAATACTGATGCAACAGAAGTTGGCGCTGTTGAAAGTAAACTGCGTGATAGTGTTGGGTTGCTTCGTGGGCTATTAGGTATTAAAGCATCATTCGCTAAACAAAAATCTTTCAAAGAATACTCAGGTGTTGAAGATAAAGATTTTAAACAAAGCCTAAAATTTCCTGCGAGTTTAACAGAGGGTATTCAGAGTAAATTATGTCAAGAATTAGGCTTAACGATTCCACTTATATCCTTTCGCGTCAATCTCATAGGCACACGTTCTACACGGCGCGATTCATTAGCACCAGTTACTAAGTCTGGTCAAGAGAAAACTAGCTATGTTGGGAAAAAGGTTACTACCAAACAAAAAACGCATTTGGACCAATTTCTCGGGCATGGCGAATTACCGGCACATGCGAGTTTCATGACAGAAGAAAGAAATTTAGAAGTGCTAGACAATTCAGATCTTGGAGCATTTCCTCTCTGTGTATCGGAGACATCTGTTCCTATGCTGATGGCTTTACGTGATCAAGAAAGCTCTGATATTGTGCAGGTACGTACTGGG
>CAYPGU010000221.1:0-2517 GCA_964409995.1 uncultured Legionellaceae bacterium
TATCTAAATCATCTTGTCGCAAGGCGTTTATACCTGCATTCTCAAACGCTTCAGCGGTTTTGACATACTGTTTGTCACTAATTGCTTTATTAAAAGCTTTGTCAGCTTCTTTATAACGCCCTTGGCGTGAGAGGAAGGTACCGTAGTTGTTATAAAAACGCCCTTTACCATCACCATATGTTATAGCTAATTTATAGTGTGTTTCAGCTTCCTTTATATCACCGACTGTCTCATAAAAATAACCCATCGAAGTGTGTGCTTCAGGTAATTTTGGCTTTAATTCTAAGGCATGCAATAGTTTTTGCTTCGCACGATTAATTTGCCCAGACGCCAAATACTTCTCACCCATTTCAACATTGATCAGGGCTGCCTTATTAAAATCAGCAACTGAAATCTGGTGTAGCTGTGGTTCATTATTTGCCTGTTGTTCCGGATTATCTTTTCCACAGGCAACAACACCTAAGGCTAACAAAGTAGCTAGTAACAACTTCATCATCATTTTAAGCTCCTTCTTGTTCTGAAATGCTCTGACTGTAACGTTGACTACGTTTAGTTCGATCCAAAACCTTGCCAACTAATTGTCCACAAGCTGCGTCAATATCATCACCACGAGTTTTGCGCGTAGTGCATACAATATCGTGGTCTGAGATATAATTTGAAAAATCTAAAATGGATTCTTCATCTGAACATTCATATCCTGAGTTCGGAAACGGATTAAATGGAATTAAATTCACTTTACAAGATATATTACGTAGAATTTTTACTAATTGTTTAGCATGCTCTAAACTATCATTCACGCCTTTTAACATTACATATTCAAAAGTAGTAAAATAACGTTTATTGGCTGAAGTATAGCGCTCACATGCATCGAGCAATTCAGCAATTTTATATTTCTTGTTAATTGGAACTATAACATCTCGCAATTCATCATTCGGCGCATGTAACGAAACAGCCAAAGACACATCGGAAATTTGCGCCAGCTCGTCCATCATTGGCACTACGCCAGAAGTACTGACTGTTACGCGGCGTCTTGGCAAAGCATAAGCTTGTTCATCGCGCATGATCGATAGCGCTGGTGCTACTGCAGATAAATTTAATAATGGTTCGCCCATTCCCATCATTACAACATTGGTTATTTCTGTGCACAATGGACTGTCAGTTACATCGCGTAACCGATCGCGTGCTACCCATAATTGACCGATAATTTCTGCCACAGTTAAATTGCGTTGAAAACCTTGGCGTGCAGTGGAACAAAATGTGCAATTTAAAGCACAACCAACTTGCGAAGAAATGCATAAGGTGCCGCGTTTTTTTTCAGGGATAAAAACCGTTTCAATTAAACTGCCACCTGGTATCGCCAACAACCATTTGCGAGTACCGTCGCTAGCTACATGTTCGGAGTGAATTTCTGGGGCCTGTATGACGCAATTCGACTGCAAATCTGTGCGTAATTTTTTGCTCATATCTGTCATCAAGTTGAAATCAATGATTCCGCGTTGATGAATCCACTTCAATAACTGCACTGCACGATACGGTTGCTCACCGCGTGAACGAAAAAATTCTTCCAAGCTTGTGCGATCCATACCGAGCAGATTAGTTACGACTTCCATTTTAGCCTCGAGTACGTTCGCAAACTTCTTGCGGGCTAAAAAAGAACGCTATTTCATTTTTAGCGTTATCTAAACTATCAGAACCATGTACTGCATTTTCGTCAATACTAGTTGCAAATTCATTACGAATTGTGCCAGGAGCTGCATCTTTTGGATTTGTTGCACCCATTATTTCACGATTTTTTGCTACAGCATTTGGGCCTTCCAAAACTTGTACCAAAACTGGACCAGTCAGCATAAATGCGACTAAGTCTTTAAAAAATGGACGTTCTTTATGGATTTCGTAAAATCCTTCGGCTTGTTCGCGTGTTAATTGGAGCATTTTAGCTGCCACTACTTTTAAACCAGCGTTTTCAAATTTTGTTATTATTTGGCCGATTACATTTTTGCTAACGGCATCCGGTTTAATGATGGAAAGAGTACGTTCTACGGTCATTCTGTGTTACCTCAATAACTAACTTATATTTGACTTGAGGCCTATTATATCAGGACTTGCGTAGATACGTGAGAGGTTCAGTAAAATTTGGGAGTATTTTTTCGTTAGCCGCTGCAAAAGCAACGGCTAAGCAAGAAATTAATAACTAGATGGGGTCGTTGTAGTCGAGCTAGGTGTAGTTGTAGTGCTAGGTGCAGTCGTAGTACTAGGTGTTGTTGTAGTACTTGGAGCCGTGGTATTTGAAGGTGGTGGTCCCATAGGACGCATTCCATCCCGCGGCGGTGGACGCATTCCATCACCCTGTTGCATACCGTCTTGTTGCATTTGCATTCCAGGTCCTTGCATATTGTCTGTTTGCATGCCTGGGCCTTGCATATCATCCGCTTGCATGCCTGGGGCTTGCTGCATACCACGTTGCTGCATACCACCCTGTTGCGTGCCACCTTGTTGCATACCAGGGCTATTCATACC
>CAYPGU010000222.1:0-2467 GCA_964409995.1 uncultured Legionellaceae bacterium
CGTAGTACCCCGGCCCCAACAACTAGTTTAGATGTCTATCGTGAGCTTTTTAGTGATTTATTGCCAAAGATGCCGCCAGGAAATCGTGAATGGTGGTTAAGAGAAATTCAAAGGGGTGATGTAAGAAAAACTAGTCCATTATCGAAGAAAACACGGGATGAAAAAACTTCTCTATTCAATAACGCGCGCGCAACTACCATCCCTCCTGCAGTTAATATGATTAAAATAGAATACAATCTTGCATTAGAACAGGCCTTGGTTGATTTTAGAAACAGAAATAATGGTAGTGTTTTATATAGTACTAAGCATAATTTCCCTCAGCCATATCCTTTACGTAATGTGAATTTGTTAGGGAAGCATTTGTTTAGCTTGCCAGAATTTGCAACTTTTGCAGCAAACAATTGTAGTTATTGGTGGCATGATACTAACAAACCAAGCGAAACAGCAGAAGATAGAATTATTAGGATGCGTATTGCACAAAAGCAGTTTTTCAAGTATGGCAATTGTAATAAAACTGATTTTAATGATTATCTTAGTTGCATTACAGTAGTTGACTCATCTCCCAGTGGTAAGAGTTCTTTTACTAATAGGTATTACGTGCGTTTTGTTGATCCGACAATTAGTTCTTACGCGGCTCTAAGAATACGTATTCCAGGTGCTTTTACTCCAAATCGTCAAACAGCAGCGACTTGGTATTATGCTTGTCGTACCCGAGAACTTCGGTACGACAATGATGTACCTTACGAAGCTGGCCCGCGTGCATCTGCCTGCCCTGCAGAGTTTCCGGTAGCCCGAGGTGGCTTGTGTGTGCGCTTATAATATAATGATCTTGATAAATCACTCGAGCGCCGTATTCTAGCGGCGCTTTTTTGACACCAACTGAACTACTCATAAACATCTAATTGTTCGACTTTAGCAAGTAAAATGCTATAAAACAGTTATACTATTAGTACAATATTTTAATAATTAATAACTGGAGTCAAAGTGCCAGGAGATAACATACCCCTTAATAATATCGAAAATGAGCTTATAATCGGTCTTATTGGCGGTTTAGGGGTTGATTTTAACGAGGTTAGTAACGGACTCGCCCACGAGTTAAAACGAGCTGGCTATCATATTGAGATTATCCGCATTGCTGATAAATTTGCCAAACGCAAAAACCCATCCAGATTCGCTGAAGCCTATTGGAAAATGCAATATGGTACAAAGCAGCGTCAATTAAATGGCAATGACTATTGGGCCAAACAAGCTGTCGAAGCGATTTTCAATGCCCGTCCAGAGCTATCCAAGAAATACAAAAAAATTGCTTATATAATTCGGTCACTCAAAAACCGTGAAGAAATTGAATTACTTTCTGGCGTATATGGGCGCAATTTTATTGCTATTGCAACTTATTGTGATGGTGAAGTGAGCAAAAAAGGTATACGTGCCAAATACAAGTTGTCACGCCTCAAATTGGAACTGGCGCAACAAGAAATGGAAGATATAAATCGTGAGTTAGCCCTAGGGCCAGATTTTCTCGAGCCAAATGGTGATGATGTGTTGTTAAAGTTTTTACAACGCAAAGATCAGGAAGAAACGCATCCAGAATTAAAAAGTTTTGGGCAAAATATCTTGCAATGTTATGCCAGTGCCAATTATTTTCTGTATCAAAACAAAAATTTATCGCGTCAAGTGCTGCGCTGTATAGAATTGATCTTTAACGATCCATTTGCCGAACCAACATTTGAAGAATATTTTATGTTTTGTGCGCAAGCTGCTGCATATAGATCTTTAGATCTAGACCGGCAGATAGGTGCGGTAATTGTAAATCAAGAAAATGAATTGGTGGCGTCTGGATTTAACGATGTCAGCAAAGTAGGTGGTGGGCATTTTGCGCATCATGATCACCCAATGAGTTCAAAAGAACTACTGGATGACCATCGTGATTTTAAGCAAGAAGTTGACTACAATCATAAATTTTTAGACCAACTAGCCAATCGCTTGAAACAGAAGTTGCACTTAGATGATAATTCGCAAGCAGTCTTGCGTGACGAATTTCGCAATTTTACCGAATTCAAACGTTCTACGCATGCAGAAATGTCAGCCATTTTAGATGCTGCCCGTAGGGGAGTTACAGTACGTGATTGCACAATGTATGTGAACACTTATCCTTGTCATAATTGCACCAAACATATTATGGCTTCTGGGATTCGCAAGGTAATCTTCTTAGCACCATATACGAAAAGCAAGGCAGCTTTGATGTATGAAAATATGATTGTGAATGGCGTGAGCATAGAAATCAAAGATGAGGCTAGGCTTGTTTTCGAACCTTTCCTTGGTGCTTCACCGAATCGTTATATGTGGAGTTTTGCAAATGATAAAGACAGTAGAATTGAAAAGTTAGGTGGTAAAGAAACTGGTCGTCCGCAGCAATGGCAATTAAACATTGATTCGATTCCAACTAAGCTTATTCAGTTGAAGCCGC
>CAYPGU010000223.1:0-2439 GCA_964409995.1 uncultured Legionellaceae bacterium
CTTCAACCTCTTTACGTCCAACACGACGATTGAACTTCATCCGGCCCACTGCAGATAAATCATAACGATCTGGTGTAAAGAACAAGCTTTGGAATAACTGTTCCGCAGATTCTTTAGTTGGTGGCTCACCAGGACGCATCATGCGATAAATTTCGACTAAAGCTTCTAATCTAGTCTTTGTAACATCTACACGTAAGGTGTCAGAAATATACGGACCTTGATCAAGGTTGTTAGTGTAAATAGCTTCGAATGATTTAATATGTGCTTTGTGCAGCGCTTCTAATACTTCTGGAGTGATTTCGGTATTAGCTTCAACTATAACTTCACCACTTTCTGTATCAATAATATCTTTAGCAATAGTTTTGCCAATCACATATTCAGTTTTTACTTCTAATTCTTTGAGCTTAGCTTCTTCCATTTGACGGATATGACGCGCAGTAATACGACGTCCAGCTTCGACTAATAAAGTACCATCTGGAAGTTTGATGTCGGATAATGCAGTCTCACCACGCAATCTATTCGCAATAAGTTCTAAGGTGATTTTACCATCTGCCTTGAGATGGAAGGTATTCATTGAGAAGAACATAGCTAAAATTTCTTCGGAAGAATAACCGATAGCACGTAGCAATACCGTCGCGGGTAATTTACGACGACGATCTATACGCACATAAATACAATCTTTTGGATCAAACTCAACATCTAACCATGAACCACGGTAAGGGATGATGCGAGCAGCATATAATAATTTGCCTGATGAATGGGTTTTACCCTTATCATGTTCAAAGAACACACCAGGAGATCTGTGCAATTGAGAAACAACTACACGTTCGGTACCGTTAACAACGAATGTACCATTCTTTGTCATCAGGGGTAATTCACCCATGTAGACTTCTTGTTCACGAATATCTTTAACAACCTTTGAGCCAGCTGGAGCTTCCTTGTCATAAATAACCAAACGCACTTTAACGCGTAATGGAGCAGCATAGGTAAGACCACGAATTTGACATTCTTTAACATCAAACGTTGGGGTACCCAAGTGATAGCTAACGTATTCTAAAACCGCATTTCCTGAATAACTAGTAATTGGAAATACTGAAGTAAACGCATTTTGCAAACCTTCATCTTTTCTTTGATCATCTTGAATAATAGGTTGCAGAAATTTATCGTAAGAATCTAATTGAATGCTTAAAAGCGGCGGCACTTTTAAAGTATCTACGCTTGTACCGTAATCAGCTCGTATACGTTTTTTTTCTGTAAATGATAGCTTGTTTGCATCAGTGCTAGCTATTGCCATTGCCATCGCGGTTCCTCTGGAAAGTGTAAATTATTAACTAAGCCAAAAAGGCCACCCCATGATGCAAAAACATCACGGGGTACCCAAATTTAAGTACAATAGGACTACTTGACTTCAACAGCAGCACCAGCTTCTTCAAGTTTCTTCTTGATTTCAGCCGCATCTGCTTTAGACACGCCTTCCTTAACTGTAGCTGGAGCACTTTCTACTAAGTCTTTAGCTTCTTTCAAGCCTAAACCAGTAACTTCACGCACAGCTTTAATTACGCCTACTTTGTTTTCGCCGAATTTAGCTAAAACAACAGTAAACTCTGTTTGTTCTTCAGCAGCAGCACCAGCGCCAGCAGCAGCTGCAGCAGGAGCAGCAGCAACCGCAACAGCAGCTGTTACGTTGAATTTCTTTTCCATAGATTCGATTAATGAAACTACGTCCATTACGCTCATTTGTGCTATTGCATCTAAAATTTCTTCTTTTGAAACGGCCATTATATATTCTCCAATTGAAAGATTATTGTTTCGTGTCGCGAACCGCGGCTAAAGTACGTACAAGCTTAACTTGAGGAGCAGCCAATGTTTGCACCAATTTAGAAATCGGAGCTTGCATTACTGACATCAATCTAGAAATCGCTTCATCCTTAGTAGGTAATTTAGCGACAGCGTCTAGATGACTCTTGTCGTATAATTGACCACCTAAAGAAATAGCTTTCACTGCTAACTTGTCATGCAATTTAGAAAAGTCGCGCATTAAGCGAGCTGTTGAGCCTGGCTCATCACTCGAAAACGCTAACAAAATAGGACCTGTTAATGAACTATTTAAACACTCATATTCAGTCCCAGTTAGCGCAATACGTGCTAGAGTATTACGAACTATACGTAGTTTCACTTTCGCTTGGCGCGCTGATGCACGCAACTTTGTCATTTCTGACGCAGTTAAACCACGATATTCCGCAGCTACAACAGATACTGCTTTTGACGCAACTTCCGCTACTTCTGCGACAATCTCTTTTTTATCATTGAGTTTTAGCGTCATTTGCTATCGCCTCTGTTTAAAAAAGTTATTGCCAATACAAATAATACCCTGAGGTATCATTTGCCCGTCTGCGTAGGCTGCTATTAAGAGTCTATTGGGCACTCACCTACGGTCTT
>CAYPGU010000224.1:0-2437 GCA_964409995.1 uncultured Legionellaceae bacterium
ATCATTGAGCTTTAGCTTCATTACGCTACGCCTCGCTTAAAAGGTTATTGCCTATACAAAATATTTAAAATTAAATATTTTGCCCGTCTGCGTAGGCTTATATTAAGGGTCTTCCCCACCTACGGTCTTTGACGGCAACTTCAGCAGCGTATAACCGCGCCTCAAATGCCGTCTCACTCTTCACTATTTCATCCGCGTTAGCTAGACCAAATAGCGTTGAATTTACTAATTCACTCCGACTGAAGCTAAATCAATCGTCAAGCCTGGACCCATAGTTGTGGATACAGTAGCTTTCTTCATGTAAATACCTTTGGCATTACTTGGTTTAGCTTTCTTTAGATCTGTTAATAATGCAGCGAAGTTTCCTTGCAATGCATCAGCTTCAAAATTAATTTTGCCAATTGTGCAGTGGATAATACCGTTCTTATCCGCTCTGTAACGAACCTGTCCACCTTTAGCATTTTTGACTGCCGTTGCAACATCAGGCGTAACAGTACCAACTTTTGGATTCGGCATTAAACCACGTGGGCCTAATACTTGTCCCAAACGCCCAACCACACCCATTGCATCTGGACTTGCAATCACTACATCAAAATCCATATTACCGGCTTTGATGCTTTCAGCTAAATCATCCATACCAACTATGTCTGCGCCAGCATCTTGTGCTGCTTTGACATTAGCGCCTTGGGTGAACACTGCAACACGCACAGTTTTACCGGTACCATTTGGTAGAACAGTTGAACCACGCACTGTTTGATCAGATTTGCGTGAATCAATGCCAAGATTTACGCTTACATCGACACTCTCAACGAATTTCGCTGCTGGCAAGCTTTTTAATAAAGCTACAGCTTCATCAAAGCCATAAATTTTACCAGCTGGAACTTTTTCTAGAATCGTTTTGCGCTTTTTAGATAAATTAGCCATTATTCTGCTCCCTCTACTTCGATGCCCATACTGCGTGCTGTACCGGCAATGGTGCGCACTGCAGCATCCAAGTCACCCGCAGTAAGATCAGCATTTTTGATTTTCGCTATATCTTCTAACTGTTTGCGAGTAGCTTTGCCTACTTTATCTTTATTTGGAATACTGCTGCCCTTTTCTAGCTTCAGCGCTTTCTTTAATAGCACTGATGCAGGAGGACTCTTAATTTCAAAAGTAAAGCTACGATCAGAATAAACCGCAATCACCACTGGTAAAGGAGTACCTTTATCAATATTTGGTAAATCTTGCGTTTTAGCATTAAATGCTTTACAAAATTCCATAATGTTCACACCACGTTGACCCAATGCTGGACCAATTGGTGGACTCGGATTCGCACCACCTGCAGGAACCTGCAGCTTTATGTACGACTCAATCTTCTTACCCATGTTTCATATACCTCTAAGTGTGAGTAATAACGCCTTTTACAGCTCCTCGAATATAAGAAATAAAGTGCTACGCACTCAATCTCCTATCCTTTTTCTACTTGGCTGAAATCTAAATCAACTGGTGTAGAACGACCAAAAATCAATACCGCAACCCGCATACGATGTTTATCATAATTAACTTCTTCAACAACACCGTTAAAGTCAGCAAATGGTCCATCGGTAACTCTAATAACTTCACCAGCTTCAAACAGCACTTTAGGCTTCGGCTTCTCAGCACCTTCTTGAATTCGCTGCATAATATTATTAGCTTCTTTATCGGAAATAGGTGCAGGTCGATCTGAAGTTCCACCAATAAAACCTAAAACTTTTGGTGTTGATCGAACTAGATGCCAAATTGCATCATCCATTTCCATTTGTACTAATACGTAACCTGGGAAGAACTTGCGTTCACTTTTGCGTTTTTGGCCGCCACGGATTTCAACTACTTTTTCAGTAGGAACCATAATCTCGCCAAATCTGCTCTCTAAGCCTTGGGTCTTTATTCTATCTAGCAAAAGCTCTCTTACTTGCGACTCAGCACCAGAATAGGCGTGTATTACATACCAACGCATCGTCATATTTATGCCGCCCCTTGTCTAATAATCCAGGCCACTGCGCGAACTAAAACCGCATCGATTGACCACAAAACTATGCCCATTACAAAAACCATTGCTAATACTGCCATCGTAGAATGAATAGTTTCCTGTCTTGTTGGCCATATCACCTTGCGCAACTCAATTATTGAGTCTTGCCAGAAAGCCCACAATCTACGTGCTAATAAAGTACGTGACACCAACGCAATAGATGCTGCAACCACAAATAGCATTCCCAACACACGCCACATTATGCCGTATGCTGAAAAATAGTATTGGCCAATAACACCTGAAGCCAACAGTGCTGCAGCTAGAACCCACAATACTGTTTCAACTTTTGCGCTTTGGTTTTCCATATTAACAACCATATTCACCTACACTGGCAGGCCAGGAGGGTCTCGAACCCCCAACCTACGGTTTTGGAGACCGTCGCTCTGC
>CAYPGU010000225.1:0-2430 GCA_964409995.1 uncultured Legionellaceae bacterium
CTTGGGTCTGTCACTAAATGAATATGAATCATTAGTGGTAAAAGTAGATAGTGTGATTCACGCTGCGGCACTTGTTAAGCATTATGGGCAGAATGATAAATTTTACTCCGCAAATGTTAAAGCGACAGTACACTTGCTTGAGTTCTCCAGTTTAACTAAAGTGCGCGACTTCCATTATGTTTCTACTTGTTCGGTATTAAGTAGCGGGTTTGTCGCAAACAATGAAGGATATGTATATACAGAGGATGACCTGCCTAATAGCTTGAATCAAACCGATAACATTTATGTGCAGACCAAGCTTCTAGGTGAAATAGAGGTTGCTAAATATAGAGAGTACAATGTTAAAAGCAATATTTATCGAGTTGGTAACTTAGCATTTATGCATGATGCTGCACATATTCAACAAAATTCACAAGACAACGCCTTTTTAAATTGGCTTAAGTGTTTGCTTAGAATTAAATGCATTACTAATAATATGAGTACAGTTGAAATATCCCCCACCGATTTTACTGCCGAGGCTATAGTAAAATTGTTTGATAAGGAAAATTTAAGTAACGAGATATATCATGTATATAACCCCAAGTTATTTAACATTGCGGAGTCAATTAGTAAAAATCGTGATTTAGATCTAGCAAATCTTGATGCTGCACAATTTATTGACAGGGTGATTGAAGTTTTAGATGAGGGTGCTGATCGTGATTTAATTGTGAAATTCATCCTACATCAAGGTTGGCTAGATGATAGATTCTTTAAGCAACGATGTGCGCCAAAAGTATTGCAAGATAAGACTAGCTACATTTTAAAAAAATTGGGATTTGAATGGAAACCCATAAGTCAAAAGTCCTTTGAAAAGTATGTAAAGCAAATTATATAATGATTCAAAATATAAACAAATTAATTAGATATGTTGTTCTATTTTTTTCTTTTACTTTAATTGTCTCAGTTACATCTATTTTTTGTTGCCTAACCTTCATTGACGAAGATAGACCTGCTGACGTTATGATGCCTATATCTTTCCCCGCACGTTTGAAAATCACATTTAAGTATGGAGCTGAGTATCCCTACTGGTCGAGAATGATTAAATCCGTAGCGTTTAGCGCTTTGCTGTACCCGCTAGATGCAATAGAATCCGTCCGATATGAAAGCAAAATTTCACAGCAAACTATTGATGATGGCCCAATTTTTATCATCGGTCATTGGCGTAGTGGAACTACTTATTTGCATACTATTATGGCGCATGATGATCAATTTGCATATAGTAATTTATTAGAAGTCATAGCTCCAAAAAGCTTTCATATTTTAGAGCAAGAGATATTTAGAGAATATTTAGTAAAGCTTTTTGCTACGAGTAATGAATTTGACCAGTCCTTATTGGACCAGCCAGGTGAAGAGGAGCTAGCGATAGCCAGCTTGTGCGGTCATAGTTATTATTTTGTGAATAATTATCCGTCGAAAAGCAATTACCTATTTGAACGTTATGCCTTGCTTGAAAATTTATCTGAAATTGAAAGGATTGAATTGGAAGAGTCGTATATTTACTTTGTAAAAAAATTGACTTATTTTAATCAAGGGAAAACACTCGTTTTAAAAAATCCAGTTAATACAGCACGAGTTGATTTTTTATTGAAAATATTCCCTAATGCCAAATTTGTTCACATTCATAGAAACCCTTTGGATATATTTGAATCTATGAAGAAACTTTGTAACGCTATACATGAAAATTCTCAGCTGGAAGGCATTGATGAGAATGAGCTGGAGAATCAAATTATATTGCAATACTCGCAGTTAATGAGTGCGTATTTAAAACAAAAGACACATATACCAGAAGATAGGTTGATAGAGATTTCTTATAATGAGCTGGTGGAAAATCCTAAGCTCGTGTTACATGAAATTTATGCCAAGCTTGATCTATGGCTTAATGATGAGTTCGAATGTAAGCTTGATCAATATCTAAAGTCTCAAGTTGCACATAAAAAGAACGTATATACTATTTCAGAGAAAAACTTGCAAAGATTGAAGCGGGAGTGGAAGGAATTTCTTTTAGCATTCGGTTATTTAAATTCCAATTCAGAGTCATAATGGTAAATCATCATGAGTTTAAAATCTCATCTAATTCTTGCTGGCTTATGTCTTTTATCACAAAATCAGAAGGTGTGTAACCATATACACCCTCTTTCGAACAGTGGTTGATTAGGATTTCAAGTTTCTGTTGGAAACAATTAGCCATGTTCTGTATGATGCCTGCATTGTAATTAGATGCCCATGCAAAACTTAAGATGCCGTCTTTCACTTGCCCTAGAATAGCAATGTCATTGAATAATTTTGCTACATTTGAATCATTTGACGATTGCCCGACCTGATCATTACCTAAGCGGAACATACCACTTTCTATGTCAGCAGTATCCCATTGCCCTAGATAGTTAAAAGCAA
>CAYPGU010000226.1:0-2410 GCA_964409995.1 uncultured Legionellaceae bacterium
ACTTTTTTTGTTAAAGTTAAAGCACCGGCTGGAGCATCTTTAGTTAAAGTTGTACCTGCAGCCAAAGTTGCCCCCTTACCCACCGTTACCGGAGCTATCAGCTCACAATTTGAGCCAATAAATGCTTCATCTTCAATTATAGTTTTATGTTTTTGTGCGCCATCGAAGTTGCAGGTAATCACCCCCGCACCAATATTAACTCTGCTGCCTATTTCTGCATCACCCACATAACTCAAATGGTTTACTTTGCTATCGACACCAAGCACAACATTTTTGGTTTCGACGAAATTGCCAATCTTGCTATTCGCATGCATTTGCGTGCCCGGACGTAAGCGAGCAAAAGGCCCTACCTGACAGTTTTCACCAATTATTGCCGTATCAATCACGCTGTTAGCATTAATTCTCACCCCGGGCTGCAGAATGCTATCTTTGATTAGCACATTAGGGCCAATCACAACACCATCGCCCAACATCACCTTACCTTCGAAAATCACATTGACATCAATAACTACATCTTTGCCAATTTGTAAATCTCCGCGCACATCCACACGTGCTGGATCATAAAGTTTTGCCCCTTGAGCCAATAATTTATTAGCGATCGCTGCTTGGTAATGGCGCTCTAATTCCGCCAATTGCTGTTGCGAATTTACACCGCTGATCTCGAGTAAATTTGTAACGGAGTGTGACATTATAGGAACACCATCGGTTACGGCCATCGCAATAAGATCAGTTAAGTAATATTCTTGCTGTTGATTATTAGTGTTGAGGTTAGATAGCCATGTTGCAAGATACTTATATGGAAATATATAAACGCAAGGATTAATTTCTTGAATAGATAATTGTTGTTCGGTTGCATCACGTTGTTCTACGCTGGCAATAACGCGCCCTGCTGCATCGCGAATAATTCTTCCAAACCCGGTAGGATCTGGCACATGCGCGGTTAATAAGCCAACCGTATCTGCAGGAGTAGAATCTATTAAGTGCTGTAGAGTTTCTGCACTGATTAAAGGCATATCTCCGTACAGAACCAAAACTTTGCCTTGCGTACTAATGTCAGGATAAGCGCATTTTACAGCATGCCCAGTTCCACGTTGTTCAGTTTGCCAAACCCAATCAATTGCAAAATCTTTACAACTCTGTTGTAAAACCTCGCCTTTATAACCGCACACAACTAAGGTTTGCGCTGGTGCTAATTGTTTAATCGTAGCAAGCAAATGATGCAACAATGGCTTGCCGGCCAATAATTGCAAAACTTTGGGCTGCACGGAATTCATCCGTGTCCCCTGACCCGCAGCTAGGATAATAACTGAAAAACTCACCAAACACCCCATAACTGAGCTACCTGAAACCTTATCTTATCATAGACAAAGCTTAGTTTCTCGCAAAAATTGCTAACCAAACCGTTTTTACCGCAAAAGTAAGTTGCCTCATTTGCTTGCTGGTCGCTCATTTTTGTTTAATCATGGCTATGCTTATAGTAGTCACTATGAGGAGCAAGCTTTGCGCAGACCTACATTAAAACACAGAGGCTTTGGCTTAGTCGAAATTCTTGTAACTGTGGCTATTTTGGCCATCGGTTTATTGGGTCTATCATCCCTACAAAATAGAGCAATCCAACTTGTTCAAGAGGGTGATAACCTTGTCACCGCCACAATGATTGCGCAAGAAGTGGCCAAACGTATGATGACAAATAATTACGTCCTTTCATTAGGCCGCCAAGGCTACTTAGCGATCGATATTGCCAACGCAACATCCGGTGGCGTGCAAGATTGGATCGATGACACTATTACTGCCAACCCAAATATTTTAAATTGCTATAGTGCTGATAATACTGAGTCATGCCTTAACCCTGGCGACAGCTTTGCCGTCTCTGCCGATCACCAAGATGCATTAGCCAACATGCAACTTATGGATCAAGTCGAGCTGCGTCAACTAGCGCTTAATTCTTTACCAGAAGGTGAGATCATGATTTGTTTTGATTCAGATGCAAATGCACTAAATCAATGGACCTGCGATGACACTGCAACCAGAATTGCCGCGCGCAATGAAAACGTTTTTACCGTTAAAGTTCGCTGGCGCAATCTATATAGCAATCAACTGCAAGTGTTTGGCGCGCAATTTACTGCACAATGCACAGATGGCAGCGCGACTTATTGCGGAAACTAACGATCTCTAAGCTTACGGATTACGCGCAACTGCGCCAAGGCCAAAGCTAATTCTTTATGTGCTGCGGCATAATCAATCTGACCAGATTTTTTGTTATGAAATAAATCTTCGGCATGCCGCTTGGCTTCCAAAGCCGCAGCTTCGTCAAGATCGCTGGCGCGCATAGCAGAATCGGCCAAAATAATTGTTACATTAGGCTGCACTTCTAACATGCCACCCAAAATTACAAAGGCTTCTTCTTTTT
>CAYPGU010000227.1:0-2408 GCA_964409995.1 uncultured Legionellaceae bacterium
CACCCATCAGATCAGTAACAAGTAATCCAGTGCCCATCAAAGCTAATAGTTGCTCTTGATCATGTTGTCCTGGCACTATGGTGCAATTATGCACTCCACCAGCGTTACCTGTAGTCTGCATGCCTAATTGTCGCGCACTATAGCTACCAAGCAAATATGAATTCAACGTGCCATCTTTGATGATCGATTTTTCATTAGTTGCCACACCCTCATTATCAAATGGTGCGCTGCCCAATCTCCCTAGCAGATGTGGTTGCTCTAATATATTGACAAAGCCGGGGAAAATTTTGCAGTTCAATTTATCTAATAAAAAACTACTTTTACGATATAAATTACCACCAGAAATAGCGGCAATTAAACAACTCCAAATTTGAGTAGCCATTTTCGGAGTTAATAAAACTGGCACTCGACAAGTTTTAATTTTCTTGGCACCCAAACGGGCAATTGTTTTTTCAGCTGCTAATACACCAACACTTTGCATAGACATTAAATCATGTACGTTCCTTGCAACTGTGTATTCATGCTCGCGCTGCATTTTGTCGCCATGTTGGCCGATAAGTGAACAACTAGCCGAATATCTAGAAGTAGGATACGAGGCTAAAAATCCATTACTATTCCCATACACATAATATAATTCATTGGTGCTAAATCCAGCCCCAGAAGAATTAGAAATTCTTTTATCGAAGCTTAAACCAGCAGATTCACATTCTTTGCTATATTCAATTGCTTGTTCTGCGGTAATTCCAGCAGGATGATATAGATCTAAATCTTGAATATCTGTAGCTAAACGATCTTTGTCTGCTAATCCAGCACATGGATCTGGTTCCGTATAATCAGCAATACGCGATGCTGCCTCTATCGCAGCTTGAATAGAATCTGGTGTTAAATCTGTAATTGATACACTTCCACTACGCTGTTCTTTGTATACAACTATACTGATCGATTTGTCGCGATGAAACTCTATCGATTCAACCTCACCGAGTCGAACTCGCGCGGATAAGCCAGTATTTCTGCTGCCACCGACAGCAGCAGCAGTCACTCCAGGTTGCGACATTGCATCAACGATCATTTTACTTACAATATCAACTAATTCTTTATTATCTATGGTTTTCGCAACAGCCATTTGTAATCCTTTTAGTGTTCAGTACCACCAACAGTAATTTCATCGATCAACAATGTCGGTTGTCCTACGCCAACAGGTACACCCTGACCATTTTTACCGCACACACCTACGCCGCGATCTAATTTTAAATCATTGCCAACCATGCTAACTTTATTCATCACATCAGGGCCATTGCCAACTAAAGTTGCGCCCTTGACTGGTTTAGTAATTTTACCATTCTCGATCAAATATGCTTCACTGGCGGTAAACACGAATTTACCCGAAGTTATATCTACTTGCCCACCTGCGAAACTTACCGCATAAAGTCCTTTTTTAACAGTTGAAATAATTTCTTCCGGGCTATGCTTTCCTGCCAACATATAAGTATTTGTCATCCGCGGCATCGGTACACAAGCATATGACTCACGTCTGCCGTTACCGGTCGATTTAGTACCCATTAATTTGGCATTTAATTTATCTTGCATATAGCCGCGTAATATTCCATTTTCAATCAGAGTTGTACATTGAGTTGGTACACCTTCATCGTCTATGTTTAAAGATCCACGACGCCCTGGAATCGTGCCATCATCAACAATAGTACAATGAGGGCTGGCCACCCGTTGACCAATTCGATCAGTATAAGTAGAAGTTTTTTTGCGATTGAAATCACCTTCTAAACCATGCCCTACTGCTTCATGCAATAAGATCCCTGGCCAACCGGAGCCTAATACTACAGGCATCGCACCAGCCGGCGCGGAAGATGCGTTAAGGTTTACGAGCACTTCACGCACTGCTTCACGTGCGCAGTCCAAACCAAAATTATTATCAAAAAACATGTTGTAGTCCAAGCGTCCACCACCACCAATGCTGGCGCTTTCACGTCGACCATTTTCTTCAGCTACCACAGTTACATTGATGCGTACTAATGGGCGCACATCGGCAGCTAAAGTGCCGTCGCTAGCAGCTACTAATATTGTTGTATGCGATCCAGCTAAAGAAACAATCACACTGATTATTCTTGGATCTAAACGTCTGGCTTCAGCATTAATCTTATGCAGTAGCGCTATTTTATCTGTATCAGGAATTGAGCGTAGCGGATCATCTGCCAAATATAAATTCTGTGGTTGGATTATTTTATTGTTCCACACTTTAACTTGGTTATTACCACCAACTGCGGCAATAGTACGCGCGGCATTTGCAGCTTGTTCCAAAGCAGGTAAAACAATATCGTCTGAATAGGCGAAGCCAGTTTTGTCGCCACTTAAGGCGCGCACCCCGACACCATGGTCAACGCTATACGACGCAT
>CAYPGU010000228.1:0-2406 GCA_964409995.1 uncultured Legionellaceae bacterium
CCTTAAATAATAAGCAAATACACAATCCTAGCCAATATTGTACTGCAACTGAGTTAACCAAGATTGGTTATCCAAAGATTATGGTTGATCTAAACAAAGCGCGGTTGCAAGCGCTAGAGGCTTTTAAAATGGTATAATCATACCATTCGTATTTTTTAAATATTGCTTTTGAGGATTCAAAATGAGCATTAATATTGGTGATAAAGTTCCAGATTTTTCAGCAGCTTCTAACAAGGGTGAAATCAGCTTGCATGATTATGCGGGCAAATATGTTGTTGTATATTTTTACCCTAAAGATAATACACCTGGGTGTACGATTGAAGCTAATGATTTCAAAACTTTATATCCAAAGTTTCAAGCCAAGAATGCTGAAGTAATAGGTGTGTCTCGTGATTCGCTTAAAAGCCATGACAAATTTGAATGTAAGTATGAACTACCTTTCCCGCTCCTAGCGGATACCGATTCTAAAATTTGCGATTTGTTTGCAGTGATTAATAACAAATCAATTTTTGGCAAAACTGCTTTAGGCTTGGTGCGCAGCACATTTTTAATTGATCCAACTGGTAAATTAGTTAAAGAATGGCGCAATGTAAAAGTAGCCAACCACGCGCAGGAAGTGTTGGATGCTATTTAGATCTGGATCCCTGGGCTATGTGCTGGGGAAGGAATCATTGGGTGCACCGTCGGCGTGAGCTTAACTGCTCTCTGCTTTTTATATGCACATAGTAGCGCCGGAAAGGGCTTAGGATTAACCTGCAGATTAAATTGAGAAAGGTGTAAAGGCTGTAAGGTTGATCTTGTTTGCATATGCCACTTACCTGCAATGTCCTCAGGTCGAATAAATTTGAAAACCCCTTCGAATTTTAGGTTTATTCTATCTGCATCGGTGTATTCAAATGATTCTTCGGAAATATACCTACCACTTGCATCAATAAACGGATGAGGGATTTCTCTTGCAATAACCTTGGTTGTAATATGTGCCAAATTTGCCATAAATGTGGGCAGATAATATGTTGCATACATCAGACCATCTTTATTGCCATCGAGTACCAATGTATCGCCATCTAGATATAGACCACTGCGCGGGCTGTTCAAAGATGGATTCAGATGGGAGTAAATTGTGATTTTCCCGGTCTTAGGTAGTCTGTGTAATACAAGATATGAATCTTCGCGTGGATGATTAATCGGTCGGAAGTGTGCATCGTAAGTTGAACCATAGGGTAGTACTATTTGTACGGTATTCACCCCACGGCTGTATAAAATGAGCGGCTCTTCGCAACCCCCCTCGGTCCGTTCATAGTCAAAGCTCATGCAGACCCTGAGATAAGTGCGGGAGAAAAGCTCAAACTTAAGGCTAACCTTAGGTATCCTGTAGGACGAAATTTGATAAACTCTAGTCATGGCAAAATCCTTTTTACGAGGTCCAGAGAAGCAAACTGCTAGCCCCATACTAATCATTTTTGGCTCTAGATTGTCAACTTTTTTAAGAATACCGACCATGATATGTGTCTTGGCTAACTTCTGGGTGTATTTTGGGTGCCAGTTAGACTAAAAATTATTGCTTTTAGGGCTTAAACTCAGTAAAATTCACCTCTTGCCGATCATTCGGCACTCCTTGCTCCACGGGAAGTCCCGGGGGCTGTTTTAATCCATAAGGGGAATAAAAAAATGCGTCATTATGAGATAGTGTTTTTGGTTCATCCAGACCAAAGCGAACAAGTACCAGCAATGATTAACCGTTACCGCGGCATCATTGAAAGCAAAGGCGGCAAAATCCATCGTTTAGAGGATTGGGGTCGTCGTCAATTAGCTTATCCTATTAACAAGTTACACAAAGCTCACTACATACTATTAAACGTAGAGTGCAGCCAAGAAGCATTAGATGAATTAAACAATGCGTTTAAATTTAATGATGCTGTAGTTCGTAACTTGGTATTTCAACAAAAATCTGCCATTACCGAAGTATCTCCACTTATCAAAGAAAAAGATGAGCGTAAGCCAGGCCGTGACCGCGAAGATTTCTTTAGTGATGATGAAGACTTTGAAGAACTGGATTTATCTGAAGGCGTGCCAGCAGGTAAAGATCAGGCCGCAGTGTAATATAGGAGAATATAAATGTCAGGTTTTAGAGCAAGAAGAAAAAAGTTTTGTCGTTTTGTAGCTGGTGAAGGTATTGATTACAAAGATCTAAACACACTCAAAGGTTATATAACTGAAAGTGGTAAAATTGTGCCAAGTCGTATTACTGGTACAAGCGCCAAATTTCAACGCCAATTAGCTAAGGCGATCAAATTAGCGCGTTATTTGGCATTATTGCCATATTGTGATCAACACTAAGGTTAGCGGAGACATCATGAACGTAATTTTATTAGACAGAATTCATAAATTAGGTAACCTAGGTGATAC
>CAYPGU010000229.1:0-2397 GCA_964409995.1 uncultured Legionellaceae bacterium
TAGTTTTTAAAACGCAGAATCCATCTTAGCAAAAAATTTTTATTAAAGAAACGCACAAATATAGTTATCTGCCTGTGCCAACTTTAGATTTCAATAATTCTATATTTAACTGTGCGTCTTCGATTGCAGTTTGTATTTGCGACTCAGTAGCTGTCATACGCCACAAAGGCAAATAAATACAATTTGAAACTGTATTGTTAACAATTAAAGCTAGCTTGCCGAACGAAGATTTTTCAGCTTTGATCTTTAAATCAGCTTCTTGTTGTTTAACTTGTGCCAGAACTTTTTTTAACGCAGTTTTATTGTTAGCCATTTTTAACCTCTTATAAATTGTCTAAAACTTTCTTTTCTTCTTCCATCCTCTTTTCGTATTGATCAACTGCTTTTCTAGCTTTATCCATAGGGCTAGCCGGCTTTTCCTCAGCAGTTGAGTCTGAGGTTGCCGAGGCATCAGCATCGTGACCAGTTAAATATGCATTAATTTTTTTCGAAACGCCGGAGGTTATACTGTCGGTATTAGCATCTTTCGCAGTCCAATCTTCAACGGCCTTTATTTGAGCAGCAAATAAAATGTTTGGGTTATATTTTTCCGGCAACAAACCGAACGAAGAGGCTAATAAATAAAGTGCGGTGACCAATAGAGCCGTAGTTAGAATAAAGCTTAACAAGCGCCCAATTAATCCCATGATAGCCACCCTTTAATAAAATACATATTAATAAGTATAATACAGAGGATTTGCAGACATTATTCAAAATCCAGTGGTTAAACCAGTGGATTAAACTGTGCTGCTAGATAGGTCATCAAAACTTTCTGCGCCAAAAAAGAATGATTATGCTCTATCCTTACAATAACTATAGATATATTGGAAAAATCCAATGGTTGTACGAAGAAAGCGCGAATTGGGTGCATCTATTGCTGACTTGGATCAAAAATTTTCTGCGCTGAAAAAAACTGGCAAAATTACTGCTGTAGACTTGGCTAATTTATCCAAGGCATCCTACGCAGTAATTGATCGTATTGAGGATATATTTGCATATAGTGATCCAAATTTGATTCACTTAGAAAAATTTATTGAACAAATGTTGGCAATAATATCTGAGTTGCATCATGTGGCTGTAAAAAAGAATAGTGATCCTCCGCCAACAATCCTTAAACATGTTACAACAGCATTTGAAGAATATATAAATTTAATTATATCTAAGGAACAAAGATCCAAGTTGCGCAAGGCAGTAGCTGCTATTCCGATTATTGAAAATGTAGTGTACTGTTGCGAGACGTTGCCAAGCCTATGGCATGAGGCTAATCGCAACGAGAAAATAATGCTCGTGCTGGGTGCAACGCTAGTAATTACTGCGCTTGCATTTACTATTGCATCTTTTATAGTTCCAAACCCGATTCCTGTATTAATGGCTCCGGTAGGTATAATGTTGCTTGGCAGTATAGGGACAGCTTTATATAGATATGTGGTAGAAAGTCCGAAACAAAAAGCCATTGAAAGAACGCAAATCAAGGAAGTATTAAACGAGCTTGATTCGCAAATGGCAGATTTAAATTCGCTACTAAAAGATAATTTTAAAGCTAATCTTACACGTAAAGAATATTTGGGTTATTCAAAACCTAAAAATCAAGCGGAAAGAAAATTGGCTAAAGCAATTATTGATAAGCCTGCAAGCAAGCGTATCGACTTTGATTCAGAAATACCAAAACGGGATCGATCAAAAGGACTTTTAAGACCGCGACAGAACAAACGTGGGTTAGAATCGGACGATCCGATTCGTTCTCATTAGATCCAATGGAAGATATCTTTAGCGCATGCTAGCGCTACTTCGATGACGATTAACCAGATAATAGTCCACTCTAAACGAGATGAATGTTTATGATTGATTTCGTTGCTTAACATGTCAAATAATTCTTTGAGCACAGTTAAACGTTGATTCAACACATTAACGCGGCGTTCACAATCCAAATAGTGGGCAGTTAATTTATAAATCGGTTCTAATTCAGCATTATTCCAAAAAAATTCTGGTGTATCTAAAAGTTCTTGGTGCAAATTAATTGAATGACGATCAATAAATAATCGACCCATCATACGTTGAATTTCTTTGCCAGATAAATTGATATCTCCGCGGGTAGCCAATCGATGAGGTAAATCGCGAGTTAAATTTACGGTATTCTGAATCGTGGCTTCGAACGAATCTAATTTTACGGATTGTGAAATACCGTGCGAAAAAGCTAGCTTCGTAAGAATGTCGTGATTCGGTAATTCGATTTCATCTTCAACAATACTCGGTTTATCACCGTAAAAATAATTGAAATAATCTTCCCATACTGCATCAGATGGCTGGAACTCAAAAGGTTTAAGTTGCTGTAACAGCGTTGCTTCTTGTTTGGAGTCT
>CAYPGU010000230.1:0-2392 GCA_964409995.1 uncultured Legionellaceae bacterium
AAATATGAACCAAAGTATTATCTTCACATATGCCGAACGGCATCTTGATTGGAGAATATTTCAAAAACTTCCTATCCATGTTTACATTTAAAAATATATACGCATTATAATCTTGATCTAGGCCTTCTCGGTGACTTTCAGGGAAGTTGTCGCGTGATGTAAATTGATTTGATCTACAGATTCATAATAACGTTAATTAAAAATTTTGCAAGCATTTTTTATGCGGCCATTTTATTGGCGTCTGATCTGCACCGCGTTTAGTAGACACCAACCCTTACAAACCGCAGCTTAGCTCATATTGCTCAGGTGATTTATAACCTAAGTATGAGTGTCTGCGCTGCCTATTATAGAACACTTCTATGTAATCGAAAATAGATTTCTTTGCGCTATCACGAGTTAGATATCTTTCGTGATAAACACATTCTGTCTTCAGTGAATGAAAGAAGCTTTCTGCTACTGCGTTGTCCCAGCAGTTGCCCTTACGGCTCATGCTGCATTCAATCTTATTATTTCGCAGTAATTGCTGCATATTATCTGACGCATATTGGCTACCGCGATCGGAGTGCAATAATAAGTCAGATCTAACTTTGCGTCTAAATAAAGCCATTTTCAACGCATCTGTTACTATTGAGTCCGTCATGCGATCAGACATAGCCCAACCAATAACCTTGCGTGAATATAGATCCATTATAATTGACAGATATAACCAGCCTTCAGATGTAGGAACATAGGTGATGTCGGCCACCCAGCGCTGATTAGGTGATTGTGGATTAAACTGCCTATCTAAACTGTTAGCATGGATAGGTTTGTTATGTTTTGAGTTTGTTGTCACTTTAAATTTTCTCCTGGTTTTAGGCCTAATGTTATTTTCTCGCATTAGACGTAAAATTTTATGTTTGCTACAAATTTCATTCATATCGCGCAATGCGGCTAAAATGCGTCGATAGCCATAAGTATCTCTGCTGCTCTTAAACACATCTCTAATAAGCACTAGAATGCGTTTATCATCGAGTTTACGCTGGCTTTCTTGCCTGGTACTCCATGCATAAAAACCAGATCGAGAAACAGCTAATACGTTACACATCGCTTGAATGCTAAATTGCTTCATATGCTCAAGAATAAACTTAAATTTTACTTCGGTTCTTTTGCCATGAAGGTGGCGAACTTTTTTAGAATTTCTCGCTCCTCCTTGAGGCGAGCATTTTCTTGACGTAAACGATTTAATTCTTCAGCCCAATTAATACTACTGCCAATTGCAGTGGAATCTTCAGGAGACGCGTGTTTAGCACGGCTTATCCAGTTATAAAGAGTATTTTCTTTAATACCCAGATCACGTGCTGTTTGGGAAATACTTTTGGAGGAGGTTAAAGCTAATCGGATCGCTTCTTCTTTAAATGACTTATCGTACTTACTCATGTTAACACCTTTTTATTGATAATTATATCAAATTCGGTGTCTACGCAACTACACATCATTACCCATAAGTTCTGATAAATATTTTGCCAAGGCCTTAGCTCATACCCTATTATTGCACATTTATGGAGTAGTCCTGCAATGGAATGGGCAAGTTCGGAAATGCATATGGCAGAATTGGGCGATAAACGTTTACATAATAGGTTAGTTTCATTATTAGATACACTTGGTAATCAACCTCAAGATAGTATTCCAGTTGCTTGTGGGGGTTGGGCTGAAACTAAGGCAGCCTATAGATTTTTTGACAATAAAAAGGTTAGCGCTGACAAAATCTTAGCTCCTCATAAAGCTGCTACAATCGAGCGAATAAAGCAGCACACAACAGTACTGCTAATTCAAGATACAACCACATTAAATTTTTCAGGACAGCACGAAAGAGAAGATATTGGTCCTATTAATCACGACAAGCATCGCGGAATTTTATTACATCCAACAATTGCTGTTACTCCCGAACGACTATGTTTAGGCATTATAGATAATTATCATTGGGCAAGGGAAGAATTGAGCAAATGGTCTAGTGCTGGTGAAAAAAATCGTGAGAATCACAAAATTCCACTTACAGAGAAAGAAAGTTATAAATGGTTAATGAGCTACAATAAAGCACAAGAAATTGCTGTTTTAACGCCTGATACCAGAATAATAACTGTGACTGATCGCGAAGGTGACTTATATGATTTATACCATGAAGCATATATTAGTCCACATAAGAACTCGTTTTGGTTAATAAGAGCAAAAGCTAATCGTAGATTATTAGATTCTGACAATAACTTACAAGATATGAAGTTAATTGAAACAGTAAAAGCTACTAATCCTGTTGGGTTCATTGATTTTGAGTTACCAACGCGTGATAAAAATAAGAAACGCCTTGTAAAACAAGCAATTCATGTGGCTAAAGTAAGACTTAGCCCTCCAGATAGAA
>CAYPGU010000231.1:0-2386 GCA_964409995.1 uncultured Legionellaceae bacterium
CCCCAGAGTATGTCCGGCCATGGAAATCAGATTGGTTTCGCCCTTAAAACGCAAAGACACTTCCAAATACGCCAAAGCTGATACAGTCATGAAAAACCAGACCACCAGAAAGGCACCCAAGGCTGGATAAAATCCTGCTGCGGCTGTGGTAACCGGTAAACCCAGCATTCCCGCGCCTATGCACGTACCAGCGACTAAAAGTGCGCCACCAAACACACTACCAGCTATTTTCATATTAATTTCTTTAAATTACTTGCATTAAGGGTTCTAGCATTCTATGCTGGGGCTAAAATTTTTGTCAAGAAATGATGGTTAGTATGCAAGCGAAGCATGTACCCTTAATACTTATTATTTCCTTAATCGCCGCCAGTATTGAGATGGATATCTCTGTCCCTGGTTTCCCAGAAATGGCCCGTCACTTTAATACCACCGAAGCTAATATTCAAGCAACTCTGGGGCTGAATTTATTTGCTTTTTGCCTGTCCTCTTTATTTTGTGGTCCGTTGGCTGATAGCTATGGGCGCAAAAAAGTGATCATGGGTGGCTTTATTTTATTTGGAATCGGCAGCATTTGTTGTGCACTTACCAATAATTTAAATTGGTTATTAACTTATAGGTTTTTCCAAGGCCTAGGTGCCAGCTCATTGTGGGTAATTTCATATGCCGTAATTGCCGACTTGTATCAAGGCCGCGCTGCAGCCAAATATGTTAATGCATTAAATGGCACGGCCACCGCTGCCATGGCTTTTGCTCCGGCGGCAGGATCTTTACTTTGTGAATATTATGGTTGGCGGGCTACCTATACCTGTACTGCGGTGTTTAGCGTAGCCTCTTTGTTATTGCTTGGTTTTTTCCTGCCAGAAACCCTAAAGCAAACTCGCCTTTTGAATGTGCGGAATATAACTGCAGATTATTTCAAACTATTACGTGATCTTGATTTCATGATTTTTGCTCTAACTCCAAGTATTTTATCCGCTGGCTACATGTCCTACATTGCTAGCGCGCCATTTTTATATATTGATAAGCTAGGTATGTCTTTCAACGAATACGCCTTACATCAAACATTTGTAATTGCCACCTTTTCAATCGTTAGTTTTAAATCCGATTGGTTGATGGAAAAATTTGGCGAAATTCATGTACAAAAGATTGGTTTAGTCTTAAGTATTTTATCTGTACTCATCATGTCACCACTAGCTTATTTATTTCCAACCAGTGCCGTTGCCATCACAGCTAGTATGACCGCATTCTCAATCGGTGTAGCAATTTGTTTTGGCACTGTCGTCGCCAAAACTTTAGAATTTTTCCCAGAGTTAAAAGGCACAGCGTCGGCATTGATGATGTCAATCCGTTGTTTATTTTGTAGCTTAGGGGTGTGGATTGGATCTCAGTTTTATTCTGGCAATTTGTTTGATACTGCGTTAACAATCGCAGTACTCTCCGCGATTGGAGTAATATTTAACATATTAACTTTTAGACATAATTCACGTGAAAATATAGCGATAGCATAAGGAAACAAGCATGGCACAATACATATTTACAATGAACGGCGTAGGCAAAAGAGTTCCACCGGGCAAGGATATTCTAAAAGATATTTATTTATCTTTTTATCATGGCGCTAAGATTGGCGTTCTGGGTTTAAACGGATCGGGTAAATCCACATTGTTAAAGATCATGGCTGGTTTAGATAAAGAGATCATTGGTGAAGCAGTTGCACAAAAAGATATTAAAATCGGTTATCTACCACAAGAGCCACAATTGGATCCAAACAAAGACGTGCGTGGCAACGTCGAAGATGGAATGGGCGAAATCAAAGCAATTTTAAATCGCTTCAACGAAATCAGCATGCTGTTTGCCGAACCAATGAGCGATGAGCAAATGAACGCTTTATTAGCTGAACAAGGCGATTTACAAAACAAAATTGATTTAGCCAATGGTTGGGAAATTGATCGCACATTGGAAATGGCCGCAGATGCTTTACGTTTGCCAGCATGGGATGCTGATGTGACAAAACTTTCTGGTGGTGAACGACGCCGTGTAGCGCTATGCAGGTTGTTACTGTCTACGCCAGATATGTTATTACTCGATGAACCAACCAACCACTTAGACGCAGAAAGTGTCGCTTGGTTAGAACGTTTCCTACATGATTTCAAAGGCACTGTTGTGGCAGTAACGCATGATCGTTATTTCCTCGATAATGTTGCTGGTTGGATCCTGGAATTGGATCGCGGACGTGGAATTCCATTTGAAGGTAATTATTCTTCTTGGTTGGAACAAAAAGAACGTCGTTTGGCCTCCGAACAACAATCAGAAGCAGCACTACAACGTACAATTAAATCTGAATTAGAGTGGGTACGCAGCAATCCAAAAGGCCGCCAAGCAAAGAACA
>CAYPGU010000232.1:0-2346 GCA_964409995.1 uncultured Legionellaceae bacterium
AGACAGGCTGGGGCGTGACTATGATAGCATTATATCGGAGTGGAAACACATAACTAGAAATATAATGGCAGATATAATCGTACTAGACCAAGAGTCTTTATTCGACAGCCGAAAATTTAAACAGCAGGGTGATATTGGCAAATTACTTGAAGATAATATGCTTGCCCTATTAGCTTATATTGCAGATAGTGAGCGTAAAAAAATCAGGCAACGGCAAAAAGAAGGAATCGCTGTTGCCCAATCTAAAGGTGTAGCACTTGGGCGCAAAGCAATAACACTCACATCTGAACAAAAATCTATTTTCGTTGCTTGGTCTGTCGGCAATTTAAAAACCACTGAGGCTATTAAAAAAACCGGATTCAGTAAGAGTACATTTTATTACTTTTCAAAAAAACATAACTACAACAAAAAATCTTTGTAAAAATATGAGCGCAAAATATGAAAGCTATTCTAATGAACAAAAATACGCCTACTATTGAGGTAGAAATTGATAGTATGCCTGGACGATTGGTAGCAATTACAAAAAAAGTAACTCCTGAGTTTTTGCCTGAATTGATAAGGCTCAGCCGATCTCCACAATCGGCTTTCGAGGACTGGCTGCGACATAAAACTCTGTTATAAGTGATACATCACGAAAGCAAGTTGCCGAGCTTGAGGAATCTGACATAAAAAAATTAACACATGATCTATTTTCATCTAATAAAGAGTTCGAAGATGGCCGTATACAAAAAGTTTCCGCCGCGCTCTGGGCAAACATCCAAAGCTTAGAACGCACACTAAAGAATACTTACGATTTAGAGCGCTAGTCTAAGTTAATCCATTAAGCATAATGTATTGGTTAGCTTAGTTTAACAATATGATATTGTTAAACTAAGCTAAATGGAGTAAATAAAATGCTAAAAACATTTCTATCTATTGCGAAGCGAGAGAATGCTTCCGATATTCACTTAGTGCAAGGATGCCCGCTTACTCTCAGAACATCCGGAGTGCTCAAGAGATTAAAGCAAGAAATAACCAAAGAAATCATTTTTTCTATATTAAAGTCTATTTTATCTCATGAGCAACTGCAGCAGCTACAAGTAAAACGAGATATAGACCTCTCTTATGAATCACCTAACCTACCACGTGCACGAGTTAATGTTTACTATCAAAATGGCCAACCGGCTTTAGCAATACGATTAATCTCACCGTTACTTGATTTGAGAGAACTAAATATGCCACCGGTAATAGAATCATTTTCTGCCCTACAAAATGGATTAGTTCTAGTTACCGGTCCGACTGGCTCTGGAAAATCTACAACATTAGCGGCAATAATTAAAAGAATAAACGAAACTCGAGCAGCACACATAATAACATTAGAGAACCCAATTGAGTACAGACATACAAATATAAAAAGCCTAATAACACAGCGTGAAATCTACTCGGATGCAGTTAGTTTTCCAAGTGGGTTGCGATCTGCATTAAGACAAGACCCCTACGTAATTCTTATAGGTGAAATGCGTGATGCTGAAACAATCTCAACAGCATTAACCGCAGCTGAAACAGGACACCTCGTTCTTTCAACACTCCATACATCCAGTAGTAAACAAGCAATAGACCGGATCATTGATGTATTCCCTGCACCACAACAAAGCCAGGTTAGACTGCAGCTTTCTACATCACTTAGAGCAATTATATCTCAACAACTAATACCTACTAATGGAAAGTATATATACTCGCAAATAGCAGCATGCGAAATCTTAATTAATAACGACGCCGTTCAAAATTTGATTCGCGAGAGTAAGACACATCAGCTACAAAATATAATGCAAACTAGCCAAAGTATAGGGATGAAAACACTCGGTATGTCTATAGCAGAATTATTAAATTCAGGTATAATATCATATTCAACAGCAGCACAAAGAATTCGTCCAGACGAGTTTAAAAACTATTTAAGGATAAGGAGTTGACCAAAATGCTTGACAGATTAAAAGCAATAGTAAGCAAACCAAAGCAATCTACTCGCCCCCAAACTATTGAAGAAGCTATACAAGTAAATTCCCCAAGATCGGAAGCAGAATATACATCTCAAAAAACACCACAAAAATCATCTCTTGAAAAGCATTTTGGAACAATGCCAACTCAAAATAACCTAACTCATAAAGTCAATGATGATTTAACCAAGTTGCAAGATTTCCTTTTAGAAAACAACTTAGATGTGTCAAAAGAGCGTTGTGAAGCTTGGTTAGAAATTCAGCCTTTTGACGTGATAATCAATAATGTAGAGCTAGCAATAGCAAACGATGAAACCAACACCGCAGAGCTGGAGCACATTATTTTAACAAATGCTGCAGCTGTACAGTATAG
>CAYPGU010000233.1:0-2285 GCA_964409995.1 uncultured Legionellaceae bacterium
GGTGGTTTAGCAACTCTAGCTAAGCAACGCAAGGTTGAGATAGTACAGGGTAAAGCAGAATTTGTTTCTGATCATGAATTAGTTGTAAAAAAAGATGACGGTAGTGAATTACGCGTAAAATTTGACAACGCAATTATTGCCGTTGGATCTAAACCGATCAAATTACCATTTTTACCAGATGACCCACGTATTATGGATTCAACAGGAGCTTTGTTGCTCGAAGATTTGCCGCCGGAATTGCTTGTAATCGGTGGTGGCATTATCGGCATGGAAATGGGTACGGTTTATGATGCGTTAGGCAGTAAAGTAAGTGTTGTAGAATTAACTGAAAGTATTTTACCTGGAGTGGATAAGGATTTATCTGCACCATTATTCAAGCGGATGCAAAAGCGCTTTAGTAAAATAATGCTCGGAACCAAAGTTACTAAAGTTGAAGCTAAAAAAGATGGTTTATATGTGACTTTCGAAGGTAAAGAAGCTCCAGCTGCTCCGGTTAAATACGATAAAATTTTATCTTGTGTAGGGCGTGCACCGAATGGCAAAGAGCTGCAAGCTGAAAAGGCTGGTGTTAAAGTCGATGAGCGCGGATTCATTCCAGTTGATCAACAAATGCGCACTAATGTGAGCAATATTTTTGCTGTCGGCGATGTGGTTGGTAATCCAATGCTGGCGCACAAAGCAATGCCAGAAGGTAAGGTTGCAGCTGAAGTTATTGCTGGCAAAAAACATTACTTTGAACCAGCATGCATTCCGAATGTTGCTTATACCGACCCTGAAGTTGCTTGGGTAGGTTTAACCGAACAGCAAGTTAAAGATAAAGGTATCGCATATGATAAAGGCGTATTCCCTTGGTTGGCGAGTGGCCGCTCTTTATCTTTGGGGCGAGAAGAAGGATTGACCAAAGTCTTAGTAGATAAACAAACGCGCCGAATTATTGGGGTTGGTATTGTTGGGACTAATGCTGGGGATTTGATTTCTGAGGCGGTATTAGCGATTGAAATGGGTTGCGATGTTGAAGATGTCGCCCTATGTATACACCCGCATCCAACCTTGCCAGAAACTATCTGTCAAGCTGCTGAAATAATTGATGGTACGATTACGGACATGTTAGTACCGAAGAAATGACATTAACTGTGCAGTTAATGTCATCCCGGCCGCGTGTGGATCTTGTCCCGGACGCACTACGCGAGCCGGGGCGGGCCTGGATCTATGAATGGACTCTATAAAATGCAAAACCAAGAATTTCTAATTGAGCTCACCCCGCTACGGCGTGCTATGTGCGAAGCATATCGTATGGACGAGCAACAAATTGTCGAGCATCTGTTAAAAGTTGCAGCTCTTTCATCCGACATCCAAGAAAGAATACAAATTACCGCACGTAAATTAGTCGTAGATGTACGCAAAAAACGTATTGGTAAAGCTGGTTTGGATGCCTTCTTGTCTGAGTATGATTTATCAAGTGAAGAAGGCGTAGCCTTAATGTGTTTGGCGGAAGCGATGTTACGCATACCAGACTCAGCAACTATAGATAAATTAATTAAAGATAAAATTGGTGTTACAGACTGGGAACAACACATAGGTAAGAGTAAATCAACTTTTGTTAATGCTACCACCTGGGCGCTGATGTTAACCGGCAAAGTTATCAGCCCACAAAACGCTAGTTCGAGCAATTTAACTTCAGTATTGCAGCGCTTAGCCAAACGCAGTGGCGAACCAATAATTCGTGCTGCTGTTGGACAGGCTATGAAAATATTGGGTCGTCAATTTGTGTTAGGCCAATCAATTGAAGAGGCCGTGACACTGTCTGAATCGCAACAAAATAAGGGCTATTTATACTCGTATGATATGCTAGGTGAAGAATCATGCACTGCTGTAGATGCGCAAGCTTATTATGATAGTTATTGGCATGCAATTGAAACTATTGGCCAAACCACTACTGCAAAGGGTATATATCGACGTCCAGGAATTTCAATTAAATTATCAGCTTTGCACCCGCGTTATGAATGGCGCAAACGCGAGCGGGTAATTTCTGAATTATTTCCAAAACTACGTGATCTAGCTTTAGCCGCTAAACGTTGGGACTTAGGTTTTACCATTGATGCTGAAGAAGCAGAACGGCTTGATTTATCCTTGGATTTATTTGAATTATTGGTTGCAGAACCAGAATTAAGTGGTTGGGATGGTTTGGGAATAGTTGTGCAGGCATATCAGAAACGCGCTACTTATGTAATTGATTTTGTGATTGATTTAGCGCAGAGATATAAGAAGCGTATTATGTTGCGCCT
>CAYPGU010000234.1:0-2240 GCA_964409995.1 uncultured Legionellaceae bacterium
CTGCTTGAGAGCCTGATACTTAGATCTAGGAATTAGTCTTTCTCGTAAGTAAAACTCAAGTCGGCACCACCACCTTGGTCGCCAGACTCTACGCCAATCGCCCAATGCTTAGATAGAGAATATTTGAGGCGGAGGCGCTTGTTGATATTATCACCCATGCTTTGTAGATATTGAATATAGACTTTATTGCCGAGTGGTCGACCTATGACAAAATCTTTGTTTTTCAGATCGGTGCGACCTTTGCCAGGATTATCAAAGAAGTCAACGGTTTGTTCGTCTTTGGAGACAATTCCGATTTCAGATAATTTTAATTTGTCTTGCAATAAATTATTGGATAAAACGCTGCTGCCGGTCAGCAGTGCTTGCGACAAGGCTTTGTCTTTATTGCTTGCTAAACCGCTGGCGCTGATGGTTGGTGCTTGTGCGGTACCTTGTACAACTAATTCTAAGTCTGGCTCAGACTCGCCGGCAGTGTCTTTGATTTGATTTTTACCCAACATTTTAATATCTAACATTGGATTAACTAATAGGGTTCCAGGTGGATATAACAACCGACCTTTTTGAATTTGTAACTTTTGGCCTGGGAGTTGAAAAGTGCCTTCTTTGATGGTTACTCGACCATCAGCATACAAAGCATCATGACGATGAGTTACGTCTAATTTACCTGAAATAGTCGCATCTAAGCCATATCCACTGAAATGTAATCCTTCCTCTATTCTTACATGTAGATCAGGATTTATTTTGATAAATTTCTGTTGAATTAATTCTGGTTCGTTGATAAATACGACATCCTTTGATTTTACGTTACTTGGTTTCTTATAGTCAAAATAAATATTACCGCGTAGAACATCGATGTTACCAGTAATATCTAATCGATCATCTGCAATATCGTAAACAAACTTAAGATTATTGGAAGCAAATAAATGCGCTTCTGCATTGTTAATAAACTCGACATTGTTACCAACTATGGTAATCGCGTTAGGGAAGTTTGCTTTAAACGGCTCGACAAAACCATTAATTGTGAAATCACCTGTTCCACGGCGCATTTTGCCTTTACCAGTTAGGATAAATTTACCACTCTGATTGCCATGCAGGTGTAACTCCATAGGTTTAATTTTAATTCCCATGCTAGGGAACGTAGCGGTAATTTTCGTGAGATGAGCTTCTGTAGTAATAACTGGTGCTTGTAAAGTGCCACCGAATGTAGCTTTTGCAGTTAAGATGCCCTTGAGGCGAGTCATATCAGGAATCCAACGCATGATTAGTCCCAAATCTTCTGCCAATAAATTTAATTGCCCGGAGAGTTTTTCAGCGTTTAATTTCACATCAGCATGTAAATGGTTTTTACTATTAGCTTGTATAGCTAAGCTGGCAGTATGATTTTGCTTATTAAGATTGCTGTCGATCTTTAGCTTGCTAGGTAGATCAAAAATTTTGCCAAGCAGATCTATATTTGCTTGCTTAGTTTGCAAATTATATTTGCCACTACCTTGTAGTTGTTCCGTGTTACATTTAATTGCAAGATTGTCACTGTGCCATATATGCTCATTAAAATATCCATTGGCAGTAATTATGATCGCATATTCTGAATAATTGGCACTGGCGCTAAAGATGTGCTTTTCTAATGAGCCTTGTAGATTTAGTTTGATGGCGCCGATTTCATTATCATCAAAGATTAGCTTGTCTAGATTGCCAATAATTTTTAGTGGTGATTTAGGATCAGGTGTTACTAGAGCATTAACTTGTAGATTGGTAATGCTATAATTTTTAATCTTGAATTGAGATGCAACTATCTTAGCTTCAATTTGCGGAATGGTTTCTAGATGCTGAATCTTCCCGTTTGCTTGTAAAGCGCCAAAACTATCTTTGAAAATTAATTCCGGAGTTATTAAATTGAGATGCCAAGAATAATTGTTGGTATCATTTTTTAGAGTCAAAGAATTTTTGCCTAAATTTAAAATAGCGTAATCAATAGTCCATTGATTGTTAAGACGCGTAATGCTTGCGATGCTATTCAGCTTCTCATTCTGCCATTTGCCAGATAAATTTATATCTATGTTTAGGTTTTGCTGGTTAATGTTAAATTTAGCATCGATTCGCTCAATTGCGGTAGCTTTGTCATTTACTAAAAATTCGGCATAAGGTAACAGATACTCAAAACCACGTACCATTTTGGCGCTGAGTTTGCGCATTTGCCAATCCGCCCTAAGTTGAGCAATTTTGAGTATATTCCCCTTATC
>CAYPGU010000235.1:0-2238 GCA_964409995.1 uncultured Legionellaceae bacterium
ATCGCGGCTATTAGAGGGAAAAATGGATACCCAACATCTTTTGTTAGGGCAGTAATTGAATACAATCTACAAAACTTACTCGCTCAAGCAACTGGTTCTACATTTCCTAATGTAAGTCAAAATTTGCTGAAAGAGCTAAAAACCACATACGTATCAGCTGGCAATGCCAAATGCATAGCAATCGTACTTGATATTATCGATGACAAAGTCAATTTACTGCGCGAAACCAACGCCACTCTCGAATCCATCGCCCAAACCATCTTCAAATCCTGGTTCGTCGATTTCGACCCCGTGCGAGCAAAAGCAGCAGGCCGTCAGCCGGAAGGAGTTGATGCAGGAACGGCTGCGTTGTTTCCGGATAGTTTTGAGGAGTCGGTGTTGGGGTTGATACCGAAAGGATGGGAAATGCGACCAATAGGAGATGTCGTTAAAGTTGTTGGCGGAGGAACCCCAAGCACGAAAGAGCCAATATTCTGGAGTCCAGAAGAGTATCACTGGGTTACACCTAAAGACTTATCTAATAATGCTTCGCTTGTACTTTTGAATACCGAGCGTAAAATCTCAACAAATGGTTTATCTAAAGTATGCTCTGGTTTACTACCAGTAGGAACGCTTTTGATGTCTTCACGCGCCCCAATTGGTTACTTAGCAATTGCTAAAATTCCAACAGCAATTAATCAAGGATTTATCGCAATTCCTCCAGATCCAAAATTGTCACCTACATTTCTTTTACTCTGGTGCCAGCAAAATATGGAAACAATAAAGCAAAAGGCTAACGGTTCCACATTTATGGAAATCAGTAAAACAACATTTCGAACCATAAAAATTACATACCCACCTCTCAGCATATTAATGAGATTTAATAATATATGTGAGGTGTTATTTGAAAAAATTGCAGAAAATGAGCGTCAATCCCAAACGCTTACTGTTCTACGAGATACCTTACTCCCTCGCTTAATCTCCGGCCAACTGCAACTACCTGATGAATTATTAAAGGAAGATGCCAAATGATTAACTTAGAGTCACTAAACGATTGGATGAATCAGCCACACGAAACTGAGCACCTAGATTTTAAAGAGGCAAAAACACAATTTGATACGACCAAGTTACTACGTTATTGCGTGGCGTTCGCTAATGAACTGGGAGGTAAATTAATTCTCGGTGTAAGTGATAAGTTACCACGTAAAGTTGTAGGAACCAGCGCATTTCAAAACATTGGTGAAACTAAATCTAAAATTTTAGAAAAGCTACGGATTAGAGTTGAAATACATGAGCTAATACATCCCGATGGTAGAGTTTTGATATTTGATATCCCTCCCAGACCAATCGGTCAGCCACAACATTTAGACGGTACTTACCTGATGCGATCTGGCGAAGAACTTGTCCCCATGTCACAAGATCAATTAGAGCGTATTTTTGCGGAGAAGAAGTCTAGTTGGTTTGAGAATGTCGCAAAAAATAATTTACGTGCTGAAGATATAATATCTTTGCTTGATACTCAAACATATTTTGATTTATTGAAAATCCCATACCCTACCTCACGTGATGGAGTTTTAGATCGACTGTGTAAAGATGGACTAATCAGAAAACATAGCGAAAGTTATGATGTCTTTAATTTAGGAGCTATATTATTAGCTAAACGATTAGATACCTTCTCACCTAGCTTAGCTCGTAAAGCAGCTAGAGTAGTAATATACAAAGGCATAGACAAAACAGAAACACAGCACGATCACGTTGGAAGCAAAGGATATGCCATAGCATTTGATGGCTTGTTAGAATTTGTGCATTCCTTAGCACCGCAAAATCATTTCGTAGAAAAAGTAATCCGTGAAGAAGTAAAGATGTTCCCCAAACAAGCACTACGTGAATTAATTGCTAATGCTTTGGTACACCAAGATTTTTTGGTCACTGGTACTTCAGTAATGATAGAAATGTATGCAGATCGCATTGAAATATCTAATCCTGGCTTGCCACCAATCAAAGTAGATCGCTTTATTGACGAAAACCGCTCTAGAAATGAGGCGCTAGCTGAGATCATGCGTAGATTAGGAATATGTGAAGAAAAGGGTAGCGGAATTGATAAAGTTGTAAAGGCTGCTGAGGATTATCAACTTCCTGCCCCTGACTTCAGGGTCAAAGAAGTCCACACAACAGCAATATTATTTGCCCACCAAGAATTTGAAAATATGAGTAAAAAAGATCGAATCAGAGCCTGCTACCAACATTGTTGCTTGCTGT
>CAYPGU010000236.1:0-2232 GCA_964409995.1 uncultured Legionellaceae bacterium
TAAAAAATAATTTTTGAATACAAATCTCTAAACGGAGCCTTTTTTCTAAAAGTTTTATTTATAAAAATAATCAAGCCAAGGCCAATACCCACTACATTTTATTGACTTTGAAACCGCGAGTGTATCAATACCATTTAACGCTGGACGAAGGCCATATGAGGCGATAGCATTTCAATTTTCTCATCACATTGTTAATGCAAATCAAACAATCGAGCACGCTGGTCAATATATTAATGTAGAGTCAGGGGATTTTCCTAATTTTAAATTTGTGCGTGAACTCAAAAAACAATTAGAACAAGATCAAGGAACGATATTTAGATATTCTTACCATGAAAACACCATTTTGTGTGCAATCATCGAACAATTGGCTACTTCGAATGAGCCGGATAAAGAAGAACTAATTAACTGGATTAAAACTATTACTTATAAAAAAGATAGTTGGACTGGCGCGAGGAACATGGTTGATTTGTGCGATCTTGTAATAAAATCATTTTATCACCCCCTGATGGGCGGCTCAAACAGTTTGAAGTATGTAAGCCCAGCAATTCTAGCAACGTCACTGTACCTGCAAGACAAATACAAACACTCTGTTTACGGCGCAGAAGATGGAATTAAAAGTTTGAATTTTATTAACCAGGCTTGGATTCAATATAACGATTCAGGAGAGATTATGGATCCGTACCAGCTATTGCCAAAGCTATTTGCTGATGCCTCAGAGCATGATTTAGAAATATTGTTTGAAGAGGATGAGATCAAACACGGTGGAGCCGCAATGACAGCTTACGCGAAGCTGCAATTTAGCGAAATGTCGTCGCTAGAAAGAAATGAGTTACGTAGCGCTTTACTGAAATACTGCGAACTAGATACTTTTGCAATGGTGATGCTGTATGAATACCTTACAAGCATATTAATGGATAATAAATAATACTATCGACTAAATTCATCCCGGATTCTTAATTGCATGTATAGCTTCAAAAAGCTTAGCAACCATATCAGACCCTGGATCTTTGCCAATAGAATATATAACTTGCCCTTGTTGGTGTGGGGTTATATCTCCATAGTTAGTTAATGTCGTTAGAACCTTGCTATGGCCTACGTTTAAGCTCCATGCCTTAAGCTGTTCTGGAGTTTTACATATTTTTATTCCTAAATCGGTTAGGGTATCCCTAAATAGATGGGGGTGAAAATATGGTAACCCAGCGTTCTTAAATGCCTCGGCAAAAATTTTTCTAATTGGTGTTGCCGATGCCCAGCATTCTGGCTTTAATCCTATAGCAGTGAAGGATTTATTCTGATCATGCCCAAGTAAAGTTTGTGGAAATACTGGATCATTAATGCTGTATAATTTTACTTCGCGAAGCTCTTTGATCCAGTCAACGGCTATTTGCTGAATGTCGTCACCGACTGGTAAAAAATAGGAGATAATGTATTTGCTGAACTTAGTCCTAACATCTTTAGGATGCTGTTCTACGTAAGGTGGATTATCGATAACATTAACGTGTGTTAGCAGTATCGAGGCCAAGGCATCATCTCGCATGCCAGTTAACAATGCAAAGGCTATTACCGCTCGGTCTCTACGTTGTATTTCTGTTTCTATTGGCATAGACAGAATTACATGCCTAGCTTGTTCTAACGTAGGGAATTTTTTTAGTTTAGCTGCTTTTGCAATACTAATTTCTTTGTCGTTTAAATTAAAATACTCAATATCATATACACAGATCTTAGATTTAAATCCTGGCTGATATGATAGCCATCTAAAGAAATCTTTTAGATTATTGGTAATTTGTAGGGCGGTAGATTTACTTAAAGATTCGCCTGTACGTTTAGCTTTTTGCTGCAATAACCACTTTTTGAAATTACTGGCTTGATCCTTGTTGAAGGTAGAAAAATTCTTATATTTTGTATATTCCTCAAATTTATTAATAGCCATCCGTATTGCGACTATGGTTTTATCAGATTTTCTACCTGCCTCTGCCTGATATCTTAAATAAGATCTCTTTATTCGCTCATTAACTGCGTTATATTCTGCCATTTCTAATCCTCCTGGATGTCAGTGTTTAAGATAGGGGGTGTTCTGTCCTATAAGCGTTGATCCTGTATCTGTTTGACGTTGAAAACTTGCTTTAAGTGCTCCAAGTTTTTTGTAGAACCAAATTTATTTATGGTAGTTCCACAACTATCGCAACATCCAATAATTCGTAGCTGTTTATGGTTTAAAATTATGAGGTTGAC
>CAYPGU010000237.1:0-2213 GCA_964409995.1 uncultured Legionellaceae bacterium
AGCTGTGATGAGGCTTTTTGCAATGTTATTGATAGTATTAGCTCTACCATTGATGATGAAATCAGGAAAAAAGGTTACTGCGAATACAAACGAATATTTACAGAATTTGCGAAGGAAGGTTTCTCTCTTGATTATGAAAAATTGACTTTTCTAAGAGAGATTAGTTGCCAATTCAAGCTGTTAAAAGAGGAAATAGATAAAATTGAGAAAACAGTTTTGGAGGAACAAAAAAAAGAAGAAAATCCCTTAGGTATCCCTAACTCACCTGTTCTCGTGCTAAGTCCAAGACGCATTGCAGCCAGCATTGCAATCTTTGGTTTCACAGTCATTGGGTTTATCACTACTTTTATTAATGTTAATGGATCTATTACTTCACCTTCACATTCTATTCCCATTTCAAAGTCAGAAGAACTAGATAGACATGTCGGGCAAAGCAATCCAGCCATCTTTATCCCGCAAGAAAATACTATCAAGCCAAGTAGATTGTTTACACAGGAAGATGCTATCGAATTGATTGATCGATGGTTTAGAGCTAAGCCTGAAATTTTTGGAAAAAGGCATGATTTGGAACTTGCCAAAGAAATTACGGCGGGGGATATGTATTATAAGATTGAAAATCAAGTTAAAGGTGATATCTCGATCGGCAAATCGTTCTATTTTGATAAACCTACGATTACTCCTTTGGGAGTTTGTTTTCGGTTTAATGATAAAGTCGAGGTTCATTTAAGGGTCGAGCAAGATTATAGGGTCGAGCAAGAATACACAGAGCTTGAAAAAGGTAAAGCATCACGTCCTAAACAAGACGATTGGAAACTTGACTGGGTTTTTGGGTTGCAAGACATTGATGGGATTTGGAAATTGGTTGATCAAGGTATTGCATCAGAAGCAAAATCTTTAGACAACTTTAGAAACCGATTTTGGGGTACACCCCACCTTCCAGCATCTAGCATAAGGTGTTAAAGGTAAGTGTCGTACAAGAGTACTGTCGGCGCAATTTTATGGGGAATGGGAAGGCTGCATGGGTAATATTCAGATATGTTGTTAGAGACTCCGACCACAAGTTTTGAGCTAGTTTTAGCCGGGCTCTTACACACTTTTAATACTGGTAGCGAAATATTGCTTAACCGGTAAGCTGAGATAATGACTCAGCTTACTAATAGATCATATTCGTTTGCTAAAACTAAATCATTCATCATTTACGGACAAGTTTCAAATTTCAATCTTTTTCTGCTTAGTGTTAAATTATAGCGATCATTTAGTACCTCATTGTATTCTTGCTACCTAAAAGTCTGTGAGGTTACCGGATCATCCATATATTTCAGTTTCACTTCATCAATACATTCAACTGCATCATGAAAATCGAATGTGTTGATGATTTCTTTATTGTTACTTCCAACCATATGCATTACATTTTTGCTTCGCATCTTTAGCTAAGTCTGTAGTTGGGTTGACCAAAAAAGGATGGTGTTGTAGCTGTTTACATGCTGTTTCAAGTAAATCACTTCCAGAAATTGCCCACTCAACAGGCCATAATCGTATTGTTTTATCTCTGCTACCACTAACAATCTGACTCCCATCAGAATTGAAAGCCACTGAGTAAACCTCATACTCATGTCCTCTTAATGGAAAACCAATGAGTTGCCCTGTTTTCGCATCCCAAATCCGTATTGTTTTATCAAAGCTACCACTGGCAATCTTTCGACCATCAGGACTAAAAGCGACAGAATTAACCGCGTCTTGATGCCCTTCCAACGGATATCCAATGAGTTGCCCTGTCTTCGCATCCCAAATCCGTATTGTTTTATCAGAGCTACCACTGGCAATCTTTCGACCATCAGGACTGAAAGCGACAGAGTTAACCGCGTCTTGATGTCCTTCCAGCGGGGATCTAATGAGTTGCCCCGTCTTTGCATCCCAAATTCGTATTGTTTTATCTAAGCTGCCACTAACAACCTGATTACTATGAGGGCTAAAAGCAACTGAAAAAATCTCACTGCTATGGCCCCTTAGAGGCCGCTCAATGGGTTGCCCCGTCTTTGCATTCCAAATTCGTATTGTTTTATCTGAACTCCCACTGACAATCTTCTTGCCATCAGGACTAAAGCCAGATGAATTAACTAGATCTCTATGACCTTTTAAAGGAGATCTGATCAGCTGGCCCGTTTTCGCATCCCAAATTCGTATCGTGGGATCTCCACTACTGATAACCTGTC
>CAYPGU010000238.1:0-2178 GCA_964409995.1 uncultured Legionellaceae bacterium
CAGATCCGCATGTGATTCAAATACCAGCTTTATTACGTTTTATCTTGGTTAATTTAGTTATCGTGCCTTTTCGTGCTAAGAAATCAGCAGCCGCATATCAAAAAATATGGCAAGCTGAAGGTTCTCCATTGTTGATTAATTCGCGACAATTGCAAGTAGCGTTGCAAGAGCATTTGGGTGATGAATATGTAGTAAGCTTGGGCATGAATTATGGCCAGCCAAATGTTGCTACAGCTTTGACGCAGTTACAGCAAGCAAGGGTCGAGAAAATTAAAATCTTACCGCTGTTCCCTCAATATTCGTTAGCTGCAACTGGCTCCGTAGTTAACAAAGCATTAAAGCTAATTAAACAACGTGGCATTACTGCACAAGTAGAAGTGAAACAAGATTTTTTTGCAGATCCGCAGTATATAGCAGCGCTAGCTAACACTATAAAACCCCATTTGCAAACTGAATATGATTATTTGCTATTAAGCTATCATGGCTTGCCGGAACGGCAAATGATTCATGCAGGTCAGGTTGAATGCACTATGCAAGGCGAATGTCCGGTTATTAATCTTAATAATGCGCAATGTTATCGTGCACAATGTTATCAAACTTCGCGTTTGTTAGCCCAATACTTGGGCTTGGAGCGTGATAAATGGGGCGTAGGCTTTCAATCACGGTTGGGTCGTATTCCTTGGATCAAGCCATACACGGATGAAGTGTTAAAAGATCTACGTGTTAAAGGTGTTAAGAAAATTTTAATTTGCTGCCCATCTTTTGTAGTCGATTGTTTAGAAACATTGGAAGAAATTGGTATTCGAGCGAGAGAGCAATGGTTAGAGCTAGGTGGTGAAAGTTTGCAACTGGCTCCAGGGTTGAATGCAAAGCAGGACTGGGTTGAGGCTTTGGCTAAGATTATTTAATTATCTTCAGCTCTTAAGTTTAGGTAGTGGCCTATCCTACCTAATAAAAGATAACATAAACAATATATTTTTTCATAGGAGTAGCCATTATGACTCTGAAATCAGCCGAACCGATTTTATTCCAGCAAGCAGTTGTAAAACATAAAAGAAAGAAAAAACCTAGTAAGCCTACTCCGACTAAGCCAATTGTTACAGGGGCCTTTACTTTAACTCAAGGTAATCGTGCTTTGATTAATACGAGTTCGATCCCCAAAAATGGCAGTATAGTTTTAAATTTACCAGGTTGTACGAGAGTCACCTTGTATCAAGCATTTGATTCACCAGAAGCGCAAGCAGTTTGGAAGGCAAACCTAGGTTTAAGTGGTGTAACTGCTAAGACTCCATTAGATGCTAAGGTTGCAGGTCTAATGGTTACAGCAAATGCATTTGGCAAAGTGGCATCAATGATGTATTTTACAGTTGGTGCGCAATTTGAAATTTCTAACAGCGCAATTACTAGTGGATCTACCTATACTATTGCCTGTAAGTCTCCAGGGTACAGAGTTATAATAACATCCCCACTTACTTCGATCGATATTCCGAACTTAGTGTTTGGCGGTTCTCCAATCGCAGCTACTCTTGTGACTACTGTGGTAACGGTAGAACAAGATGATCAACCATCGGTTACTCATAAGCCAAAAAGGCGTAAAATATAGCATTAAACCCTAAGTTTAAAGGTGTCGAATTCGACACCTTGAATAATCAGGACTTTAATTTTAAATCTTGCAATAATGGATTGGGCAAGTAGGGATAAATAGCACTTCAGAGATACATACAAAATTAAATTAATTTAAGGCTTTTCAACCACCGTGACATTATAAGCTAAATTCGCACCATTCCTATACACCTCAACCACACATTCATCTTGCGGCTGCATCTTGGCAATTAATCGCACTGTAGATAAAACGTCAAGTGTCTGCGCATTATTCACCTTGGTAATTATATCACCAGGCAATAATCCAGCCTTTTGCGCAGGGCTATTGCGTATCGTATCTTGCACATAAATTCCATGTGCGGCTTTAAATTTCAAATTATGTTTTATATCGGATGGTAATTCACTCAGCTGCGCACCGATCCAACCACGAACCACATGGCCATGCTGAATTAAATTCTGTGCAACTTGCATTGCGGTTGCACTTGGAATTGCAAAACCAATCCCGTTGCTTGCAGTAATGCTAGATAGCAATGAAGTATTAATCCCAATTAAAGTACCGTAGGTATCAACTAAGGC
>CAYPGU010000239.1:0-2166 GCA_964409995.1 uncultured Legionellaceae bacterium
TATGTATTTCTGCACACTGGTCTGCATGGGCATATCGACACGATTTATAAGAACTCCACGTACATACCTTTAGCTGCGCCAACGGCTGACACGCGCACCATCATTAATCTATCTATACAAGGATTAAAGCAATTGTTTAGAGAAGGCTACCGCTATCAAAAAATTGGCATAATATTATGTAGTTTAGCCGATGCTAATACTATGCAAATGGATATGTTTGCACATGAAAATTTAGCTCATACGCGCAATATAATGCACGTGGTAGATAGAATTAACCAACGGTTAGGCAAAACTACCATTCAATTTGCTGCTGCAGGACTGGCAAAGCATTGGGTGAATCGAAGTTTAAATCGTTCTAATTGTTTTACGACTAATTGGAACCAATTAATGTTAGTAAAGTGAAAAATTTATACATTGCAGCAAAATAATTAAAGTCTCTGGCTATATAAATTAGGTGTTGTCACATTCTCAGCTAGTTTAGCAGCCCACCAGTTTATATATGAAGCATTCAAGCTTTCTGTTGACTGCATTTGGTTGAAGACTTTGCTAAATAATTCTATACAGGCAACATCACCAATTTTTCTCGATAACATATTATACAAACGATCAAATTGTTCATTTGTATATGGTGGTAAAATGCCAACCGGTGCAAGAAATGCGTCCATTAGCATTTGCGGCGATAAAGAATCTTGACTTAATAACTTATCAACAACGGAATTTAATAAAACCATAGATTGCAGCCGCATAGCAAGAGGAAACAAGCTAATACACTGCTGTGGGTTATCCAAACTCTCATTACACAATATTCTACAGCCGATAATAATTTGATTATCAGCAGATAGAACATCAGTTTGATCCAAATCCTCATTAGCCACATGAGCAGCCAAAGGCTTTAATAACTGCAAAGCATTAAGGTCAGGTCTAGCTACTGCAGCAGCGAATATCTCAACAGCAAGATTAGTGATTAAACAATTTGGAGCATTAAATAAAGAACAAAGCATAAATTTAGCAGTGCTTTGATCTAAGCTTAAAATAAAATCAATCATTTTTGCATGTAACGATTTATCATTAATCGATTCGAACGCTTGAATCAGGTCTATATTTCTGTCGTCGCTATACAATCTGGTGATTAAGTCAATATTCTTATTCAAAACCAAACCATTTATGATAGATTCGCGTTGCTGGTATGACATTATTTGCATCGCTTGTCTTAAAAGCGCGTAATCTGAATCAGAAAGATCAAGATCGGTGAGGCAACGTATGACTTGCCCACCAGCTATATCCTTATCTGCCAAATATAAAAATCCAGATTTATCGTAATTCAAAAATTGCAACTTTACTGGAGGAGATCCGACCTCAAGTACTGGGAATGCAGCAATTGGAACATATGCACCTTCGGAATCTTTAGTATACAAATTGCCTCTTCGAAGCATATCCAAAGTCAAGTAGTATCTAACTAGGTTTAAATTAACATATGGAGGCGGCATAATAGCGTTAAATATTTCCACCAGTTTGGTAAAATCATTATGCCTCACATAGCCTGCAATAATTGGATTAATAATTTGGTACATTCTTTCTTTGCCATCGTATATAAATCTACACACTACTTTGTTATCATCATCAGCCTCAAACAAAATATTCTCATTCTTCAAGCTACTATTGGCGCCAAGAGAAGATAAAGTCACACCCCAATCACCAACGTAATGCATAGCTAGTATATCACGCAAAACTTTGGTTTCTTCAGAATCGAATAAAAGACCAGGCAATATAGAACCATCTGCTTTTAACAGACCAGCAGAAAAAAGTAATTTCTTAATTTGTGGTTTATCAGTTTGTTTTTCAATTGGCGCCGGGTTACTCATAATTTCATCGTATATTTGTTGCGCTCTGTTATCCACGAATGAGAATAATTGGTGTAGCTTTTCATATCTATCGAAAATAACACGTTTAAATCTAATAAATTTTCTATTATCATTTTCAAAAGCTGGGGATATCCTCGGATTGGTTTGCAGACCTAGCAGGTGCTTAAGGTCTTCATCTGACAGCATCGGGTCTTGCTGTACGTTTAACAATTCACCAGAAATATCTGCAGCTTTGGCATCTAAATCTTGATCGTGACTTATCATATTAAACAGCCAACGCACATAGTGACGGTTTGAATCAAAA
>CAYPGU010000240.1:0-2156 GCA_964409995.1 uncultured Legionellaceae bacterium
GCGTGTCATTCTTGTGAACAAAGCAACCACAGAGCTAGAGCTAAGATTGCAGAAACATATTAATGATTTAACAACGGTTATTGGAGTATTACATTACCATAAAAGAGTTACATCTAAGGCCCATGCAATTTTGCAAGAATCTGGCATTCCAGTAAATGAGGTGCAAGATTTTTGTAAAGTAATTATTTATATAATAGAAAAATTAATTTCATGCATAAAAGAATTTGCTGATGAAAATAGTAATTCAAATGTTTTTGATTCTGAATCATCTACTGACATAATTAATAATCTTAATGCATTAGATGATCTTATAGCGTGTTTTGAGGAAAGCAATAATATTTGGAGAACAGCATGCATAACTGGCACATTTGAACAAAGCCATTCATCTTTAATCGAAGAATGGCTTAATAGCGAAGGAAAGGAATTGAGTGAATGTTTAAACAAACAACTAACAACCATAATTGAACTAGCAAAATATTTATTTAAGGAAAGATCAACTGTAAATAATTTTCTTTCTGAATATAGCATGCCTAATACAGCTGATGTATATATTTGCTCGATTGGCTGTGGCGGAGCTATACATCAACAAGTATATCCGTGGGTTTATGATTTTTCATATTCTTTCCCCAATATCAGAATTCGAATAGATTTGTTTGATAGATTTTCCTCCGAAGCTGCCACTGCATTGGAATTACCACATAGAAATGAGAAAAAAACTGGAGAGTTCAAAGCATACCCGGAATGTGTATTGATGGAACCGCATATGTGGGTAAAAGTATCAGACAATCAGTTTCGACATAAAGAGTTTACAAACATAAATGTACACGCTCACGATACATATTTTCCTTCAAGAATTAAAGTAGAATTTTTTGGCGATAAGTTCTATGAGTCCTTAGAGTATGCAGTTGAGCAACATCTAGCCAATGGTAGATTAGTATATTTATCTCAACATTCTGGTGGTAACTTCATAGCGCATGAATTGGTTGTTTTGTATAATAAATTAAATATTTATAAAGTACCAAACTATCAAAATATGATTTTAATGGGCTGCCATGGAAAAACATATGACCCTATAGCCTTAGGATTCAAGGATGATCCAGAAGCATTGAAACAATTGTTACTAAATACGAGTGACTCAGAAATAAATCATACAGCTGAAAGCGAGCTAGACACCTATTTGACAAGAAATCGAACTTTTCTTGGCCCACAGATTGTAAGAATATCCTTTGCATTTGATAAATGGAAAAAGACTGGCAAAAACAAAAATGATTTTCCATTTAGTAAGTATATTGATAGCATTCCAGATGTACAGCCGCAAGATTGGCTAGACATTCACTACAGCAAAACTATATATGTACCGCCACAAGTGAGTAACGCCGTACGCAATAGTATGATGACACCCTTAAAATCATCAACTATATCTTTAACTTTAAACTTCAACAGACTGGCAAATAATTTCCATATTCTTGATCACGTTTCTGAAAGTTTACCCGAATTATATTTGTTGCCTGAGTACAAATATGTTCTAGAACATGAATTTGCAGATAAAGAATTGTTAAGCGAATATCGCAAGATTAGAAAAAAATATCAAACTGCACCAGATTCTTTCACTATGGGTGACAAGCATGGTAATTTATTTGCCCCAAATCCTGAAGAACTATCTGATCCAATTCTAGATGCATTTTTCACTTCAGAAAGTGTAGAACAAGCACTAGGCAAATTAGAATGTGTATTATCCCACGAAGAAATTAGTCTTATCTCAGAAGTATTTATGAAGTATGAACCAATATTTACCCGCTTAGAAATAGAAAATGCTTCCGCTATGGCACATAATCTAAATTTGATAAATGCTAGTTTAGATCATGACAAGGTCGAACATCATCTATCCTTAACTAGATATTTCTATAAATCAGCCCCTAAAGATTTTAGCAGTATTCAGTTATTTTGGAACCCACTAGAGACTGTATTTACTGGCTGTGCTTATGGAGATCATTTAGTCGTCAGAACCTCAGCCAATAAAATTCCAGATACAGATTTTGTTAAAATGTTGGTAAGTATTATTGTACATGAAGCAACCCACCATACTTCAGGCTATGCGGCTGCTGAGCAAAAATTACGTTTATCTAAAAAATTGCACCCGGAAGAAGAAATAGAAG
>CAYPGU010000241.1:0-2155 GCA_964409995.1 uncultured Legionellaceae bacterium
GGCTATTATAACATCGCAGAATTATATATTCAATCAAAGTAATCCACAAATGTTTTAGAGATAATGCTTGCATCCTGGGTGGCGGTCTTAACCCATAACAAATTTAGATTTACGCTGGGGCACAAGATAGTCAAGCATAACCGTATGAGCTAAACTTGTTATTGGAAATTAACTACGATAAGGTATAAATTGCGTTGGCTAATCTACTAAATAGAGTTTTAAATAATCAAATGGTGCCTGGCGCTCTTCTAATTAGTGTAGCTTTACTAGCTATGGTACTGAGCAACTCCCCTTTAGCCCCTGTATATTTTTCATTCATAAATTCTAAGACCCCAGTTAATGTGTTGTTTATAGTTAACGACGTATTAATGACAATATTCTTCTTAGATGTTGGACTAGAAATAAAACACCAAATAGTAACTGGGCATTTATCTAAACCAAAACAAATATTTTTACCCATATCTGCGGCCATGGGTGGCGTGGTTATGCCTGCATTGATTTTTCTATGGGTAAATAGACACGATGCCTTAGCTTTGCATGGATGGGCTATTCCAACTGCCACTGATATAGCATTTGCACTCGGGGTAATCACACTGTTAACTGGACGTATTTCATTAGAACTTAAGATACTATTGATGGCAATTGCTGTAATTGATGATCTGATCGCAATTTTGATTATTGCAATATTTTACACAACTAATGTTTCTATGTTATTTCTTTCATTATCACTGATAACTATAGCAGTGTTGTTTTTAATGAATATCTATCATGTAAAACGAATAATTCACTATTTGATGGTTGGTGCAATATTGTGGTTTTTTATGCTGCATTCTGGCATCCATGTAACTCTTTGTGGAGTCATAATAGCTTTAGCTATTCCAATGTCTACACGGCAGGTTATACATAAACAACTATATATTTGGGTATCTTACGTTATTTTACCAATCTTTGCTTTAACAAATGCCGGAGTTTCTTTGGCTGGTATAACGTTATCCCAGCTTTACCAACCAGTGACATTAGGTATTGCCCTAGGATTGATAATAGGCAAGCAATTTGGGGTATTTAGTTTTGCGTGGCTTAGCGTTAAATTAAAAATTGCATCTTTACCAAGAGATATTCCATGGAGTCATTTATATGGTATGTCAATTTTATGTGGGATAGGCTTTACAATGAGTATTTTTATAGGGAATTTATCCTACAATAATATGGACTTATCATACATGCATAGCAATAAACTTGGAGTATTAATAGGCTCCACATTTTCAGCAATGTATGGATATTTATTTTTACGTTATGTCACGCGCGGTAGTTACAAGCATAGCAATTAATTCTAAATCGGTTGGGTCCGCAGGCTATATTAAGCAGCAGTTTTCTAGTATACTTTTTTTTTCAAACAAAGGTTTTATGATGAAAACTAACAAACTGTCATCTTTCACTGTTTCAATAATTATGGTTTGTTGTGCTTTAACAGTGCAGGCCAAAAACCCGCTTGATAATCAAGTTGATAAAAATATTGAGATTCTCTTTCCTACTGATTATTTTAAACAACAAGTATTGCCATTAATACCGCAAATAATGCAAGGGGTGCAATTAAGCTCTGACAAAGAACGTGAAGAAGTTAATATAATTATCGATAAGATGTTAGTTGAATATTGTAATAATATTGATAAGAACATTAAAGCCTCAATTAAGAAGAACTTTACTCCTGAAGAAATTGCTGAATGGGTTAAATATGGGCAAAGTCCCCTTGGCATAAAGACTAGTGAATGGGTAAGCAAGGATTTGCAACCTATGATTTCAGACTCAATCAAAGCACCGTTAGCACAAGCATTGCAAGAGATTAGAGGCAATATTGTTAAGAAAGATTGATATAATCTTTTAAAGGAATGGCAAGGTTTATTGCAAATATTCGCAAGAAACCTTGCATCAATTTTATGCCGAAAGTTGAAGCCTTGAACTCCGAGTAAATTCTGTTAAAGCCACTGCGCATTCTTCGATAAATTGATCATCGATAACTTGTTTAGCTATAAAATATCTTTCAACGATAGGAAATATTTTCTTGGCCGTTGGAAAATCATTAAACCAATCTCCATTTCTCTCGAATATCTCAAGGTAGTTATGTTTTAAAAATACCATCTGTATTGCTAATACCAAT
>CAYPGU010000242.1:0-2132 GCA_964409995.1 uncultured Legionellaceae bacterium
TGGCCGAATTTAGGTGCTTTTTTTATTGGCGTTTTCTACTTCTACAGTTCGTAGTTTGACAAGGGTGTGGGTTTCCCTCCTTTCCTACATCCTTAGTCAGACAAAATTTTGATACGATGTTATTAACTATATAGTATAAAGCTTTGAGCAAAAATAACTAAATAAAATCTTGTAAGCGCTGATGAATACTATATTTGTCGGTGTTTTTTTATTTACAAAAAAAATGTAAAAAAATCGCCAAAGTGGGGGTACTTTTTAATTGAGTAAAGTAAATGTGGGGAGAACGTTTGTTAATGCGGAGTTTGACAATGATGGACGTATGCTCAAGAGCAATAAGAAAACTATAACTTATTTTGATGATGAGCAGGGATATCTGTTTCGATTAAATAAAGAGGCAATCAAAGTTTTTAAAGGCTGCGGCCTACCTCGAGATTTAACTGAGTCGGAGACGGCTAGAATATATCGTCTATCTTTAATGATGCATAAGGGCAGCAATCTAGTTTGCTACAGAGCGGGTAATGTTGTCAAAAGCATGAATATAACAAGGATGGCTCATCATTTGTATATATCAGACAGGCAAGCGACAGCCTTTATAAATCGCATGATTGATCGCAGAATAGTTGGCAAGGTATCGGTGAGCGTTGGTGATAAAACAGAGACACAGTATTATATCAATCCGGTGTATTTTTTCGCCGGCAAGTGGCTCAATTATAACCTTTATTTTTTATTCAAGCACGATTTAGATCAAATTTTACCAAAGTGGGTGAAGGACAAGTTTAATCAGGATTTAGCCCAAAAACAGCAGGTACAAACATAAGCGGTAGGTCTGAAACGCCGCTCAGATCGCAATTATGGAGGTCGTTTTTCGAGGAGGTGAGGGGAAATGACAAAAGAAAAGAAAAAAGAAAAAGGTAAAGGCGGCAGACCATCTATATACGAACAGCACTGGAGCAGTAAAGAAGCGTTAGAACGTATAAGAGGCTGGGCAAGAGACGGCACAACTACGAGTGCAGACATAGCAGAACGCATGGGAATTGGAGTATCTACTTTGTGCGAGTGGCAGAATAAATATCCAGAGTTTGCGGCAGCCTTAAAAGAAAATAAAGAAGTTGTTGACCGCAAGGTTGAAAGCTCGTTACTCAAGCGAGCTCTTGGCTATGAGTATGATGAGGTTACTTGCGAAAAGGGTGTAGAGACAAAACGAGTAACCAAGCAGGTTGTTCCAGATGTAACAGCGCAAATATTTTGGTTGAAAAACCGCAAACCAGATGATTGGCGAGATAAAACAAATGTAGAACATACTGGCAAAGATGGCGGTGTGATTGAAGTTCATGAGATGACAACAGAAGAAATGGATGCGCGAATCTTAGAACTACAAGCTAAACTCGGTGGTGTTGTTAAGAATGGACAAGAATAAAAATAGCGCAGAGGCTGATAAAAAAGAACTTTTGCAGCTACTTGAGTGGCGCAGATGGCAGGAGAGTCCAACGGATTTTATTCAAGATTGCTGTTGGACACGTGATGAGGCTGACTCTGGTAGTGTAAAACGTTTTCCGCAAAAAGATTACCTTTCCCGAATTGATGAGCTTTCACAAACTGAAAAAATACTTGCTGTTCCAAAGTCTAGGCGCATGATGATGACTTGGAGATCATTAGCAATTATCTTTTGGGAGGGTATGTTCCGCAAGAATCAGATGATTTTTGTGCAGTCTAAGAAGGGTGGAGACTCTGCATATCTTTTGGGTGATGAACGCCTGTTGTTTATGTATAAACATTTGCCGCATCATGCTCACGACTTTCCCAAAATTGTGAGAAAAATAAAAGACAACGAGGGTAAGGGATATTCGCTTGTGACATTTTCCAACGGCACAACTTTTGTTGCTGTGGCCGAGGGTGCCGACCAATTGCGGCAATATACAGCTTCTAGGGTTTATTGCACGGAAATGGCTTTTTGGTCGCAGGCGGAGTTAACTTGGATGGCGTTGCGACCAGTTATTCAAGGGGGCGGTCGAATTCTAATAGATAGCTCTGCTAATCCTGGTTTTTTCCAGAGGCTAGTTGAGGGCAATATAAACAACAGTAATGACGAAACTGCGCCAGAAGTCGATGCGATAGATGATATAACTGGGGTG
>CAYPGU010000243.1:0-2123 GCA_964409995.1 uncultured Legionellaceae bacterium
CAAATTTCCTATGCGCAACTTTTAGCAGCTTTTTGGGAGATGCACGATCCAACTTCACTTAATCGTCAAGGCCCAGATATTGGTGAGCAATATCGCTCGGCAATTTTCTATCACAACGCTGAACAGCAGCAATTAGCTTTAGAAGCCAAGGACACATTAGTGCAGCAACAGCGTTATCAACGTCCGATTACAACACAAATATCTGCAGCACCAATATTTTATCCCGCTGAAGAATATCATCAAAAGTATTTAGCCAAGCATGGCGGCGGAGATTACTGTTGAATACAATGCTTGATAAAGTAATCATAAAATTTGATCAAAAATTACGCAGCAAAACGATTGTTTCAAATTCGGTGCTTATGCGTAATAACCCGGCTGATTTTGTTGCTGATAACGTAGAATTAACTACCAACGAACGCAAACAATCTATTGCCATGATGCGTATCAACCACAGTGGTGAAATATGTGCGCAAGCATTGTACCAAGGACAAGCTTTAACTGCGCGTTCGCGCGAATTAGCCATTTCATTGCAGCAGTCTGCTGCCGAAGAGGTCGAACATTTGCACTGGTGCCAACAACGGATTAATGAATTATGTGGCAGAACCAGTCTTTTAAATCCAATTTGGTATGCCGGATCATTTGCTCTTGGTGCATTTGCTGGTCTTGCTGGCGATAAAATAAGCCTTGGTTTTTTGGCAGAAACAGAATATCAAGTAACTACGCATCTTGAACAACACTTAGCAAAAATGTCTGTTAATGATACAAAAAGCCGTGCAATTTTAAGTCAGATGCGTAATGATGAGTTGCAGCATGCTACTAATGCACAGCAAGCGGGTGGAGTTGAATTACCTAAAGTGATTAAGAAGTTAATGACTTATACATCGAAGATTTTGACGTTGACTGCTGCCAAGATCTAGATCCCGGGTCGCGCGCAGGGCGCTTGCCCGGGATGACAAATTCACTATCATACCCTTGCCAGGGACAAATTGACAGTAATCCCCTTGCCCGGGATGACAAATTGACTGTCATGCCCTTGCCCGGGATGACAAATTGACTGTCATGCCCTTGCCCTGAATGACAAATTGAATGTCATCCCAGAAAGCGGCTCTGCGCTTATCGGGGATCTAGATCCCGGGTCGCGCGCAAGGCTCTTGCCCGGGACAACTAATGCGCGAGTATAACTAAACAACATAGGTTTAACTGGCTCAGGTTCACTATCAACTACTTTATGATCAAATATGCGTAAATTGGTACCAATCTTTGGGTCTGGAGGATCATACATAGCTAATAGAGCCGCAACTTTCTTCATAATTTTTAAAATTTGTTTAAGCTGTGTATTGGATTCGTTATTATCAATTGCGGTTTCATTCGCAGCATGCTTTCCATATGCAGATAAAATTAATGCTTTCTGAATATCAACCACAATTGGTGGCGCATATTTAGCAAAAGTTGTTTTTAAGATTAGTTTAAAATTAGCAACATCATAATTGCTCGGGCAACCCCAAGCAGCAAAACTATAGGCTAGCTCTGGTATACCAGCCAACATTGCAAAATCTAATAACGAAAGATTAAATTTATCATCTGATTTTGCAGCTTCGGTACGAAGGTCAAAATTTACTGCATTCTGTTCACACAACAAGTGTCGTTCTTGCATTTGTTGTAATATTGATTCGATTGCTTCTAATGCCTGCAATTTTATGGATCTACAAAATTGTCGATCACTATAAAATGATAGATCCGGCTGTTCATCAATTAGAACAGAACGAATAAATTGATCTACATTATAATACAGCGGCATTTTTACGGACCTCTTATCTAAAACAACGCTCCAGTAGACAAGAGATCAGTAAAAAAAGTTTCCTTTTAGATGCTGATCATTTATTCAGCAAATATAATATCACCACGTATTTGATCGAGCATTTCTAGCGCTACTCCACCACCACGTACCACACAAGTTAGTGGATCCTCAGCAACTCGAACTGGAATACCTGTTCTTTCCTGAATTAATTTATCGAGATCAGTTAATAAGGCTCCACCACCGGTTAGTAAAATACCATGCTCACCAATGTCCGCAGCCAGTTCAGGTGGCGATAAATCCAACACATATTTCAACTTATAGCTTA
>CAYPGU010000244.1:0-2112 GCA_964409995.1 uncultured Legionellaceae bacterium
ATGGCATTCTTTCTACTGCTGGAGCAATTGAGATTAGCCAATCAGCGCCGGTTTCTGATGCAGACTTTGCTGCAATATATGCACCAAAGGAAAAACCAGCTAAATATAACCTAGCTTGCGGCCATTGTTGTTTAACCCAAGCTACAACGGCCAAACAGTCAGCGACTTCTCCGTCAATAGCACCATATTCACCGGCACTGTTACCAACGCCACGATAATTAAAGCGCACACTTGGAATGCCCATCAGGTTAAATGCTTTAGCAACGGTTGTGACGACCTTGTTATGCATTGTGCCTTCCTGCAGCGGATGCGGATGACAAACGATACCGATGTGAGAATGGTTTGCTTCGATCGGCTGCTGGAGAATTGCTTCTAATTCTCCAGCAGGACCATTAATGATTAGGTTATTATTTTGAGTCATACTTTCACCAGTTTGGATCCCCGATAACCGCTACGCGGTTTCGGGGATGACATGCAGTTTCGTGGATGACATTAGGGATGCGATAAAGCTGGTTCAGGTTTTTTGAAATGATGATAGATTTTATAGAACAGAATCGCAAAAGCACCATTAGCTAATACGTTCATAGCGGTAATCATTGGATCAAACATTAGGTTAAGAGTAGGAATCATTCCTAACATGTCACCAGTGAAATTAAATTGCGTGTCGAGTAATGGCATTAGAATCAACGCACCACCACCAGGGATACCGGCAGCACTGAAACGTGCAATCAGATAATACAAACTAAACACAAAATATTGCGCCATGGTTGGAGCTTCATAACCAAAAGAAACCATCACCGACATGAAGAATACCGGCATCGCAATACAATCACCAATCAAGTGAAAGTTCACTGTACTTGGGATTACGAAATTTACCACATCTGGATCGTGCACATTCTTACGAGTTGCGATCAAAGTCAAAGGCATAGTCACCGCACTCGACATGGTGCTAAATGCAGTAATAAGTGGTGGGAACATATTTTTTAGATAAGCAACCCATTCAGTAACTTTGAATTTGCTGATCAAAATATACGCAGATACAACATAGGCAATCTGGAGTAGAGCCACCGCGCCGAATATGTAAGCGTAATTATGAACCATCGCTTCTAGGATGTCATCGTATTGCATTTTGATTACAAAGCCTAAAATCATAAATGGTAAGGCTGGCAGAATAATTTTATTTAAAATAAACGCCGTAATCTTGCTTAGCACATGCGAAACTCGCTGACCTTTTTCTGGGAAATAGGCAGAGCTCAGTAGTCCAACAATTACCGAGGCAATCATGGCTTGTGGCGAACTAATCCATCGTGGGAAGCTGAAATCCCATAATGGCTCTAAAGATCGCGTGCTAATTTCAGAAAGCAGAGTTAGCTCGGCTCTTTGCACTATCAGATCACCACCAAAGTACCCCACCCAAATTGCGATATAACTAGATAAACACATAAGTGGGATCAGAATTAAAATAAGTTTTAATGCGCCTTTACCTTTAAGATGCACCAAACTAGATAGAATTAACGAGAAGATAATAAATGGAAGAGCAAAGAGTAAAAACTCTTTAACCGTTAAGCTTACAAAATATAAAAAGCTTTGCAGTTTAACCGGCATTAGCGGCCCAACGCTCGCACCAAAAATGATGATAGCAATCAATGCTACTGGTAACTTGAACTGCCATAGCTTATTAATGATAAATCGCATATGTCGCACTTCCTATCCAAAAAGATGAGGTATTACCATATCAAACCTTGATTTAGAAAGGCAACATTTGGAGGGATAAAATTACATATTTAATGGTTTATCAAGATGACTCAAATTCGATCTTATCCTTGACTAACTCGGCTGTAACCACCGTACCATCTGGGTAATCGCCAGATAGGATGTTTTCAGCCAGCGGATTTTCAATCAACTGCCGAATAACTCGTTTTAATGGGCGAGCACCAAAAACAGGGTCATAGCCAGCCTCTGCCAGCTTGTCACGCACCGCATCAGTGAATTTCAGCTGGATTCCCAAGTCGCTCAGCCGCTTTGCAACACCATGTAACTGGATATCAACAATTTGGCGTATTTGATTTTTGTTTAGCGCTTCAAACACAACAATTTCATCAACCCGATTGA
>CAYPGU010000245.1:0-2106 GCA_964409995.1 uncultured Legionellaceae bacterium
CGGACAGCTCTGCCGGAGCCTAAAAAATCTCTGAACTTTTTTGTGCAGTCCAGAGAGGTTGAATTGTAGATTATGTGGTTGTGGATATGAGCTTTATCAATGTGGGTGGCAACGATGAAAGCGTGTCTGCCTTTGGTGAATTGTTTGCCAAGCTCATAGCCTATTTGGTTGGCAAGCTCCGGCGCAACCTCACCCGGCTTAAAGGATTGGCGTATCTGATAGGCGATAACATCATTTGCTTGTTCTCTGCCTGTAATATCAGCGTATTGCCGCTTAGAAATCAGAAATTCACCCTGCACGGTTTTTGGGTCGCACTCGTAGGAGCTGATAAACTCGCCCTCGTTAGTTTTGTTAGGATTTTTGGCATAATCGGTGCGGTCTGCAAGGCAATCCGCAATAGATTTTCCTTTGTTTTGGTGCATAGAAATTAGTCTTGTGGTTGCCAAGATAACACCTCCTTTGGGGCATAGAAAAAGAGCTACCGTGTGGCAGCTCTGGAGAGTAATAATACTTTTTCAATTTTGTCAGTAATAAGAAAACTCACATAATTTTCACAGGACGAACTATGCTATCATCTTCTCCACTAATCAACTTACCCTTGATGTATTTTTCAAAAATGTTGAGAGATAAACAGGTAACAACCCCATCATCATCTTGCAACTCCATCTCAATTGGCTTTGAAGTTAGGAATAACATATGCACAGAAATTTCGTCTGTTGTTCCAATGAATGATTTTATTTTTTCAGGATTTTCAAGGACTAAGTCGTATCTTTTTCGGCAATGGTCATAGTATCCATTATCCTCAAACATTTTTTTATAGTCAGTAACTATGCCACTGGAATTTAGAGAATCAGAAAAGTATTTTGATTCAATTAAAAACAATTCTTTGGAATCCTCGGTATAGTATACAATGTCATAATCACCATAATTAATTGGCATATCCCCGAAAATCCTTTGATACTTAACATCTTTACAATCAATCTTAGCGGTATAATTGGCATTTAAAATATCACGAATTCTATCTACCAGCATATCAGATAATTCTTTGTTTCTCTTTTCCATTGCCTTGGTTAAGTTGTCAGATATAGAAGGATTTGTGTAGCACATTCCGCCATTGCTAAAATATGATACCCATAGTTGTTTTGCTTGTTCTAACGCTCCATATGCAATAAGAATATTGTTGTCATCCAAACCGATAAAAGGTATTATCTCTTGACGATATTTATTTGCGCCAACAACCCATATTATCTCCTCCTTTTTTCTTAAATGCTGTTCAACCTTTTCCTTTGTTAAAACAAAACTATCGTAAAAGGCTTTGCCGTCAATAGGTGGGTTGGTACAATGCTCAACCATATGAACAAATACATCTTTGCTTATTATTGTTAATGCCTTATTATCACAATGTAGTTGCTCATCTTGAAAATATTTTATGGCTGCTAAAAACAATAAAAACTCAACATGATATTCTTGCAAGAATCCTTTACCAAATTCAGTTTGATTGGCATCCGCAGTTAAAGGCACTTCAACAAGTCCATTTTGATTACCTACAATAGCAGTATTGAAGTATATGTAAGGATGATATTTCAGTACCTCAGCTGGAACAGCATTGCTACATGTTATTTCCAATCCGTAAAAAGAATTCCTTTCTCCAATGCTTTTAGAAAGCATAAGAAGAGAAACACCTTGAGAGGCAAAACCGTAAAGGTATAAATCAATAAGTAAGCCATAATCCATTACAAATTCTTTTTCACAATTGAAATTCTGTATGTTTAATTCATGCTGATACAGGACACAATTTTCAATCCAAATATTACAGGAATCGATTATATTTCTTGTAATATTTCTGTTGAGCGTTAGTGTATCTATTGCATCTTCATTATCGATATTTAATTCAACCAGTTTCGTCCGAGTTTCTTTCTCTGCAATATACAATGCATGGATTTCATCAAATATATAAAACAGTTTCAAGAGCATGGCATAAGAATCTTCTTTATTGTCATAATGCAGCGCAGAAACAATTCCTTTCACAATATAGTGAGGATCAAAACCAAACTGTATGGCATAAAGAGCCGCACCCACTAAGCGGTCATCTTTGCGCAATTTTCG
>CAYPGU010000246.1:0-2080 GCA_964409995.1 uncultured Legionellaceae bacterium
TATGCGTTGTAATATGTTGATCTTCTTCTCTTTAGCTGGATTGGTCTTGATCGAATGGGCAGCACAGTATACTGGTCAACATGCATTATTTTTGCAAACTTTTGGTTTATTAAACCCATTAAAAAGTTTTTTATCTGGGATCTTAAATCTGCAATTCATTTCTTACTACATACTCATAATATATAGCAGTATCTTAATTGCTAGTTGGCGCTTTGCGCGCAGGTGGTCAGATGATTAAAAAAAGTCTTATCATTATTGCTTTTTTATTGCTGTTACTTGCAAGCACCAGCAATTATGTACATAAATTCAGCTGGGATATTACGCAAAACCAAGCTAATAGCTTAACCCCTGCAAGTAAGAAATTATTAGATCGGATTGATGCCCCGTTGACAATAACCGTATATTCACCAAATATCGACATATTAAATCTGAGCAACGAATTACTAAAGCCTTATAAGAAATATTCACCATTGATAAAGGTAAAACTTGAACAAGCCATTATTGAACCAAACCGCGCTGCCGAACTAAAATTAAGCAACGAACATAATTTAATTGCGGAATATAAAGATCTAACTAAGGCATATGATATTAACAGCATCGAAATGTCGGAACGAAAAATTAGCACCCTGATCCAAGAAACTATTAATCATACACAACAATGGTTAGTTTTTTTAAGTGGCCATGAAGAATTAGATCCGTTAGATAAGGGCGAGATGGGAATAAGTAATTTTGCCCAATTGTTCAAATCACAAGGAATGCAAATTGCTAAGCTTAATCTGGCGGAACAACAGCATATCCCCAAAAATACTAATGTCTTGATCGTCGCTAATCCACAACAAGATTTGTTACCGATCGAAAAGGCCTTGCTCAAACAATATGTTGATAATGGCGGCAATTTGTTGTGGTTTACTGAGCCTGATTCACCAGTTACCGCAATTTTTACTGAAATGTTTGGTCTACAATTAGCGCGCGGGGTAGCAGTAGATCCAGCAAGCCTGCAACTTGGCAGCCCACATCCAGCTTTAAAAATACTTACCGATTTACCAAAAAATATCTTTACGCAAAATATTAATGGCGCAATCGTACTGCCATGGTCTGGACATCTTGAATTTAAGTATAAAGTTGCAAGTTGGCAGGAGCAATTAATTTTAGCCACTAAAAATAACACTTGGACCTATGCTGGACCAGCAACTATCGACTTAGATACGTTAGCTGCGCACAAGAGTCAATTAGGTCCTTTGAAGATTGGATATGCTTTTAGTCGCCAACTTGAACAACACGAACAACATGCCATAGTAGTTGCTGATAGCAGCTTTATCCTGAATAAATATATAAATCTGTATTCCAATTCACTATTAACTACCAATTTGCTAGATTGGGTACAAAATGATGTCGAATATTTCGTATTTAGTCCAGCACCATTAAAAGATCTTAGTTATCATCCAAACAACTTTGATCTGTGGCTGCATAAATATCTATTCAGTATTCTATTACCATTTTTATTAGTTGGACTGGGCTTTTACTTACAAAGACGCTAAACTAGATAGAGGCGTGTCTTATCGGCCAAGGAGAATGGAATGTCAGAGGCGGAAGAAAAAACTGGATTTAAGAAGCGAGCACATCGCCCTTGGGAAACATCTCTTTTAGAACAAACTGTCCAAGAATCTAGCGCCTTAGATGATGACGATTTAGATTTTGAATTAGATTTAAGCTCTGATATGGCAGAGGAAATAGATTTTCCCGAATTTAATTTTTTAGAAACTGATATACCTGCCGACACCAAATTCAGTCATTCGGACGCCTTAAACTTTACTGAGCAATTTGGTTTGGAAAATGCCAATACCGAATTAAAACATGCGATCAGCCAAACACAACATCAACAACAATTGCTGATGCAACAATTTAATCAAAAATCTAGTAATGCAATTCTATTGGGTGGATTTTTTCAACCACAACAATTAATTACCGCGGAAACTTCGAGCGGTCGTAAGATGCAATCTATTTTAACTGATTTGAAAGATCGCGAACAAAAATTATCTGTCTTAACTACGGATCTTAAAATATCTGAAGCCATTGAGCG
>CAYPGU010000247.1:0-2073 GCA_964409995.1 uncultured Legionellaceae bacterium
GTGGTTTATGCCTTTTGAAAGTATCAATTCAACAGAGTTACTTAGTGCTTCCTTGGTAGTTATGACTCTGCATGGAATATCCATAGATTTTCTATTATGGCCGTGTATAACCAGCAAACAAGAAAATACCCTTGCTTGCCTTGATTTGCTACTTGCTAATGGCGCCGATGCCAGCTTAGTGTGTCCGGCAGACAAAGCTTTTGCGGGTAAAACACCTATCCAGCATGCGATGGAACAATTGAATTTTGCGATGCTTGAGCTGCTACTAAAGCACCATCCTGAGCTACTATTAAAGCGCACCCCTGACTCGTCTACGCAAATGCAACTGTCGCAAAGTAAATTTGATTGGCTGGCGGCGCCAAGATTGAATGTGAAAAAGAGTAATGACATTCTGTCTATAATTCAACTTCAATTAACTCATGGCATAAAGCCATGTTTAGAAGATTTAATTTATTGTATGCGTGAAAATATTCAGCGTACAAACGAAGAAAAAGCAAATATTTATCTCGCGGCCTTTAAGCTTATGCTGCCTCATTTGGAATTACAGCAAGTTGTAGCTGGAAACACTTTGCTAGGCCATGCAATTGATCTGGATGTGAATGAGAGTTTTGTAAGCTTAATTTTAACACAACTGAAAACCAACAAAATTACCCCAACTCCAAATTATTTGGTGGCTTGTTTGTCTAAGACGCCATGTAATGTCGCAATTTATAAATTACTTATTGAATTTGATGTTGATGTAAATGATCCTGTGGTGCAACAAGCTCTTATAGATAAAAACAATGATCATTTAATTGAAACTATTATGGGTGTATACCAGCAGCGACGTCAAGCTATTATCGCTGCAGAGGAGGAGCAGCGTTTAGTTGCTCTGGCGCACGCTGAAGAGAGCGCACGCTTAACCGCGCTTGCTGAGAATACGCAAACACAACAAACGCAGTTGCGAACTGAAGCTACAGCACCGCAGGCGCCGCAAAACTCGGGTGCAAATCGCGATTCGTCATTTTTAGGTTTCATTTTTTGTTGTCTCCCGCGCGCTGATAAGCCGCAACTGGATAAACCTAAATTTAAAAATTGTAGAGCTAGAAACAGTATTAACTAAGTGTGGCGGTGTGACAGGTTCCCATGCAAGTATCTTCTTTATAAGAACGATTTAAATCTGATCGAGCGCATATAAAAGTACAAACTCGGTGCTAGGGTATTCAATATTTATCATTATATAAATTCTAAACGAAGTCAGTAGTATATAACGCATGGTATGTACTGTACGCTTACGTTTGTCTGCTGCAGAGTTATAGCGATGATGCCAATAGAGATGGGCAAAGAGTCTAATTAGTATGTTACTTCAAGAATATCCACACGTGAAACTAAATTTAACCCTTGGCTATAATGGTCGTGGAGACATACTAGCTCTTTCAGGGTTAGTTGGTGTTGGTTGGATTTGTGTGGGCGAAGATAGTGGTTTAGTATGTTCAAACATTAGCTTTTCACTTGTGTCAATTCGTATTGGATCAATACAAAAGAAGCGGCACGTATCGCGCCTGCCTGTTACACCATGCTCGATAGTTCTTTCTATAAAGGTTTGGACACTCATCACATATGCTTGCCTAGGGCCGTTAATCTTTGAATCGAATACTGAATCTAAGAAGATAATCTTATCTTTTACGACACCAATGACTAATACTATATGACTTTGCATCGAATCTTCATTATAAGCTGACTTTGGAAAAGCATACAAGTCCACTGAACCAAGTTTACCGTAAGGAATTGGCTTGGCATCACCATAATAAACTTGTCCAATTTTTCCACCTGCAAGAAATGGGCCATATTTTCCTAATAAAAATGATATGTAATATTGATCGATAACTATTTTTTTAGGATCAAATTCGTGCGTTAAAAAATGGTTTTCATTTAAATAAATTTCCCATAACAAGTTTTTATACATGGCAAATTTGTTTAACAGGGCTAATTGCTCAGGAATGACTTCAAAATTCATTTCTGTGATATATTCAGAAATTACAGGGATATTTGTAAATTTCTTCAAAACTTCTAGCTGTAACTCAAAAAAATAAT
>CAYPGU010000248.1:0-2052 GCA_964409995.1 uncultured Legionellaceae bacterium
CAGCAGATGTATTACTCCATATTAATATGATTAAGGACCCATTTTCAGATACTGGTATTGCAAGAAGGGTGATAGAACGTTTAAATAAAGAGCAAGTGTTTTCAAATAAATTCGAACTATCATCAGTTGATAAATCTAAGATAAAAGTTGCATCAATAATAAAATTTGCACTAAGATATTTGGTTTCAATCAATGCGAAAGCAGGATTATATAGTTGCTGGGATGGAGACAAAAAGGGAATCCAAAACAAAAATACGGACGCTTTAGATGAATACATAAAGTTTTGTTGTAACCAGTTAAGGGTATACTTTTGTGCTATAAAAGATAGATTTTCTAGTGACTGGAACGACCCAACGTCAAAAATACTATCGGTGACGTCTTTAAATGGATTTATAATTGCATACACTCAGCAGCTTGGTCAAAATGGCATTAAGGACTTTAGTTTTTACAAAGAAAAATTAAACAAACTAACGATTGATTTTTCAAAAGAGGGCTTTATATATTCATCTAGTCAATACAACAAATTCTCTAAGGAAAGGCTAGAACCAGCATTCAAGATAGGTTTAGAAAAATAAAAATCTGCACCCATGACATGTACATAAAGTTTAATGCGCGATTTTGTGAAATCTTAAGTAGTATATGTTCGATGATTATTCTATAATATACACATAGAGCACTGCTCTAAAATTTAATAACCAAGGTGATGAAAGTCCGGCCTAGCAGCTGCCACACAATCGGTGGTAGTGTGAGGTGCGGAGAAGAGTAGATAAAATCAACTTCATAGGTGCAATCTTAGCCGCCAAGTCGGTTTAGTTTGCGTGCCTATGCTTGATTTTATTTTACTCTTTATGCTTTCTGAACCTATGAGAAAAGCCGCAGAGTAAAATCTGCGGCTTTTGGTGTTTAAACAAGAGGAGGAAAAGTTATGTTTAATAGTCTTCGCGAAAAATTAATGCAACCGACATTATACGAGGCAACCAAAGGAGAGTTCTGGAATGATGAGTATATTTCCGCTCAAATGCTCAAAGCACATTTGTCCCCCAATTTAGATAGCGCCAGCAGAAAAATGTCGTTTATAGAGCGTTCGGCCGGCTGGATCAAAACTGTCATGCCGCCGGATCAATATCCACACTTGCTAGACATTGGCTGTGGACCGGGTCTATATGCTGAACGTTTTACCGGGTCCGGTTACTGCGTCACAGGAGTTGATTTTTCGCTGCGCTCTATAGAGTATGCGCAGCTGTCTGCACAGCGTCAAAACTTGGACATCGACTACATCTATCAAGACTATTTGGACTTAAATTTGGACAAAACATTTGACACAGCGACCATGATCTATTGCGACTATGGGGCTTTATCACCGACTAACAGAAAAATTCTATTGCAAAAAGTATATAAGCAGCTAAATGCAGGCGGTAAATTTCTTTTGGATGTATTTTCTTCAGCAGCCTATGAGCAGTTTGCGGAGGAGAAAACATGGACTGTTGAAAATCAGGGAGGCTTTTGGCGTGCCGATAGCTACATCGAACTACAAAGGCGATTAAAATATCCACCAAATACTACACTGGAACAGTATACGATAATCTCTAAAGAACAAACGCAAAACTATTATATTTGGAACAGCTACTTTAGCAGAGAGCGCTTGACTGCAGAGGTGCAAGATGCAGGCTTTAAGGTGTGCGCGGTGTTTGGCGACGTATCCGGGGCAAGATATGATTTGGATAGTTTGACTCTGGCGGTAGTCTTGGAGAAATAAAAATATAGGTGCTTTGTTAAATAAAGTATACTTTTAAATTGAGCAATTTTTGCGTTTTTGACCTGTAGAACTATGGGATTATCTAGTCAGCGAAGGAAATAGTTTACTGATAATGATGAAAATGTCTGTGGTTATGAAAAAGCTTCTTTGGATGCGTTGTCAGAGACTACAGTTGGTGCACAGGCTATAGAGGCAGGCAAGATAAGCTCCGCGTTGGGCAAAATCCGGTTCATAACCAAAGATAGGCGCATGTTGCACCGACCTGAAGGGCGCAGAAGAAAAGCTGAAAAGCCTTA
>CAYPGU010000249.1:0-2051 GCA_964409995.1 uncultured Legionellaceae bacterium
TAATAGAGACTTATAAAACTATTGTAATTAAATAAAAAAATGAAAGTAATAAAAAAACAACCTGTTTCGGTGCTGTTTAGCACCGAAAACAGGTTGTTTTCATTTATAAGTAAGTAGTTTTTTTAATAAGATATTTTCACTGCAAATCTAACTCAATAACGGATCCTTGAGCTATTGTTTTGGGAATATCAATCAGACGTTGATTGTTAGAACCTCTAAATGGTAGATCAAGATTGCGTTGAGCCATAATAAATGGTCCGTCAACAAGAACATTAAAGCTGTTGACAAGGGGCATCTTGAAAACTTCTTCATAGGTGAATCCTGTATATACCCAAATGTTTAGGTCAGGTTTTTCTTTACGAAGTAGATATATTAGATCCATTAGGCCATCAGGTTGGCTCAGAGGTTCGCCGCCGCTGAATGTCACCCCTCTATGAATAGGCGTAAGGTTTCTTAGAATTATGTCCGCTAGTTCTGTGGCACTGTACTCAGTACCTCCTTCAAACGGGATGAGTGGTTCATTATGACAGCCTAAACAATGCCTTGGACATCCTTGGAAGAACACAACTGTGCGAATACCTAATCCATCAACTACGGACTCTGATAAAATATTTGCTACTTGTAGCAATGTGGCTTCACCTACCCTTATAATATATTACCTTTCAAAAATGTTTACGCTGGAGCTTTCAAACTTACGTGCTTTTCTGGTAACTTTGCGGGTATGACTGTCATTACAACGTGGGCAGAAGTTATCATTAATTACGCCTATATAGCCGCAGTTTTCGCAAAAATCAATTGGAAAATTAATACCTGCATAGCCGCAGTCGGACTCTTGCATATGGCGAAGAATATCCTCTACTGCTTGCAAATTATTTAATGGCGGCGAGGTGAATTCTACATAAGCGATATGACCGGCATTGGTATATTTATGGAATTTGCCCTCAATCTTCATTTTTTCATAAGCGCTAATTTTATGGTCAACCGGCACATGGAAGGAGTTTGTATAGTACTCCTTATCGGTAACACCAGGCAATTTCCCATATTCTTTGGCATCCATTTTTACAAAACGACCGGAAAGACCTTCGGCAGGTGTAGCGATCATAGTGTAATTTAGATTATACTTTTCTGCCATTTTGTCAGTTTTATTGCGCATGAAGGCAATTATTTCTTCACCAAGTGCCAGCGCATCGGCGTTCTCAGCATGGTGATAACCTGTAAGTGCAACTAATGTTTCGGCCAGACCGATAAAGCCTGTGGATAAAGTACCATGCTTAATTGCTTCGGTGATATTATCTGTTGCAGCTAAGTTCTCAGAGCCGGTATACAATTGTTGACCCATTAAAAATGGCAAGTCAGCTACTTTTAGATTACATTGGATTTGGTAACGATGATATAGTTGGTCACCGACCAAATCAAGAATTTCATCCAGATACTCATAAAACTTGATGATATCTTTGTTAGCTTTAATAGCTAAGCGTGGTAGATTGATTGTAGTAAATGACAGGTTACCACGACCATCAGTTTTAGCTGGGCCAAAACGGTCGTTAATAACACGAGTACGACAGCCCATATAGGATACTTCGCCGTTATATGGGGCGTTATATGTTGTATCCATAAAGCTGAAAGTAGGGTTCAGACGTTTAGCAGCTACGCGAATTGCTAATTTGTATAGATCATAATTAGGATCTTCCGGATTCATGCTCACGCCTTTTTTAACGCGGAAGATAATATTTGGGAATATTGGATTTTCACCATGCCCCAAACCTTTTTCATAGGCCAATAGCAAATTGCGAATTACCAAACGACCTTCCGGAGATGTTTCTAAACCAAGATTTAAACTGGAAAAAGGAACTTGAGCGCCCGCGCGAGAGTGCATACTATTCAAGTTGTATATCAAAGCTTCCATGGCTTGGAATATTTCTTCTTCGGAAGCACCCTTCATGTATGGGGCAATATCGCGATCAAAGAACCCAAATGATTGACCACCGAACATGTCGTTTTGTGAGCTTTGCAAAATAATAGCTGCAAGTGCGGTAGCAGAACCTGGGCGT
>CAYPGU010000250.1:0-2031 GCA_964409995.1 uncultured Legionellaceae bacterium
CCGGGCCGCGCTACCGCTGCAATTCATGAATTATTCAAAACTGGTTTTTATTCAGATGTTACTTTAGAACGCGAAGGTAGTACCTTGGTGGTTAAAGTAGTCGAACGTCCATCAATTGGCAAATTAGAATTAACAGGTATCAAAACCAAAGACGATGTTAATAAGATCCTGAAAGAAAATAATATAGCCGAAGGCCGTGTCTATGATCCTAATGTGATTGCCAAAGTCGAACGCGAGATTGTGCACTTTTATTTAACTAAGCAACGTTATGGTGTAAAGGTTGATACTAAAGTTACACCGGCTGACCGCAATCGCGTTGACATAGTTATGGACATTTATGAAGGAAGTGTGGCTACGATTAAGGAAATTAAATTTGTAGGTAATACTGCTTTTTCTGACAAACAGTTACGTGCGCAAATGTTTCACAAGACCACTAATTGGTTGTCTTGGTTTGATAAATCTGACCACTACTCTAAAGAAAAATTAGCTGCTGATTTAGATATGCTGCGTTCGTTCTATATGGATCACGGTTATATCAACTTCAAAATTGAATCAACACAAGTTTCGTTGAGTGTGGATAAAAAATACGTTTATTTTACAATTAACCTTTACGAAGGCGAGCAGTTCTATTTCAAAAAAATATCTTTAGAAGGCGATACGGTTGTAGATCGTGAAAAGTTACAAAAAGCGGTCGACAAATTTGTTAAGCCGGGTGCAGTATTCTCGCGCAAGTCAGTAATTGAAGCTAAGGAAGTAGTAGAAGATTTGCTTGGTGAAGAAGGTTATAGCAAAGCGGTAGTGCGTTTGGTAGATGAAGTTGACGACGCAAATCGCATGGTAACTCTGAAATTTTATGTTGATGCGAACAAACGTATAACAGTGCGACGTATTACTTTCGTAGGTAATACTTTAACTCAGGACGAAGTGTTGCGTCGTGAAGTAGAGCAATTTGAAGGTAGCTGGATTTCGACTAAGAAAGTTAAAGAAAGCAAAGAAGCTCTGATGCGTGAAGGTTATGCAACCAAAGTCGATGTCAATACCAAATCGGTTTTAGATAAAGATGATCAGGTTGACTTAGAATATAAGATCGATGAACAGCGCACGATGCAATTATCAGCAGGTATCTCATATTCTGCAGCAGAACGTTTAGGTTTCAACGCGGGTGCAGACTTCAAGAACTTTGTTGGTACTGGTAAAGATATTAATTTCTTGTTCAATTATGGTAAATCAGTACAGGTTTATACTTTAGGTTATAACAACCCGTATTTCACTGACTCTGGCATTGGTTTTGGTTATAATATTTACAACCAAAAGACCAATTTAAGTAAAACATCCAATGTTTTCAATTACGCAATTGATACCACTGGTCTTAATGTTGGCTGGCAATTTAGAGTAACGCAATACAATTACATTAAGTTTGGCTTGGGCGTGGATCACTCGGTGTTAAAAATGAATTATGGTTTGGCGCCAACACAAGCGCAGGCAAATGTTACTGCGTACAACAACAATCAGCCATTTGCTAACGGTAATATGAGTCAAGGCTATAAAGAGTTATTCACTAATTTAGCTTGGATTCACAATAGCCTAGATAATTATTTATTCCCATCGCGTGGTATGTCCAATGCAGTAGATCTTAAGATCGACGTGCCACCATCTGAGTTACGAATGTATAAAATAGATGCTCGCACTAGCTGGTTCCATCCGATAGTTGATCCATATGTGTTTAATGTACGCTTACAAGCTGGCTACCAAAGTACGTATAATGACAAACCATTCCCATTCTTTAGAAACTACTACCTTGGTGGTGCGGAAAGCGTGCGCGGTTATGATGAACGTTCCCTAGGTCCGAAGGGATCGAATAATCAGCCATACGGTGGTAACTTACTATTTGAAGGACGACTTCAGTTCATATTCCCGCCACCTTTTGTGCCAGACTCGAAGTCAGTTCGTATGGCCTTGTTTTTAGATGCTGGTCAGGTATATGATACGGGTCATAAGGGAAATGCATTGACTGTTGCTCCCAATCCGCAT
>CAYPGU010000251.1:0-1999 GCA_964409995.1 uncultured Legionellaceae bacterium
TTCTTCTAAAAGTTCTATTTTGTCGGCTTGTTTTTCTAGCTTGGAACGTAAGTCGTCATCTAATAACATTATCATCTTCCTTGATGTAGTCTAACGTATATTAATCTTGCCCAATTAAGTCCGATCTGCCTATGGGCAAATAACCTGTTATACTGTGAGCAATACGCCATACTGAGTGACAAGACAGCAATTTTGTGCGACTCTAGTCGGTTAAAATAGAATAATTCATATACATGTTAGGAACTAATATGACCAAAGCACAGAACAAAAAATTTGATATTGCAGTCTTGGGTGCAACCGGGCTAGTTGGCGAAACGATGTTGGAGATTCTCGACCAGCGTAAATTTCCTATAAACAAGTTGTTCGCCTTAGCAAGTGAGAAGTCAGACGGCAAAACGGTCAAGTTTGGCCATAAGAATATTGAAGTTTTGGATGCTGCGCGGTTTGATTTTTCGCAAGTGCAAATCGGTCTGTTTTCAGCTGGCGCTGATGTGTCAAAAAAATATGCTCCAAAAGCCGCTGCTGCTGGTTGTGTGGTTATTGATAATACTTCGTTTTTTCGTAATGATTCAGACGTGCCCTTAATTATCCCCGAAGTTAATCCGCAACAAATCAAAGATTATAAACAGCGCAATATTATTGCTAATCCAAATTGTTCAACGATTCAGATGTTGGTTGCGCTCAAGCCATTACATGATGCAGCAAGAATCAAAAAAATTACCGTGGCCACCTACCAATCAGTTTCTGGAACTGGTAAAGCAGCGATTGATGAGTTAATTCGTCAATCTAGTCAATTATTGAACGGACAGCCGGTGGAGCCAAAAGTTTATCCACAACAAATAGCGTTCAATATTTTACCCCATATCGATGTATTCATGGATAATGGCTTTAGCAAAGAAGAGATGAAAATGATTTGGGAGACGCACAAAATCTTAGGTGATGATAGTATCATCGTGAATCCAACGACTGTGCGTGTACCAGTAATATTTGGTCATTCCGAAGCAATTACTATTGAATTAGATAAGCCTTTAAGCGCAGCTGATGCACGTGAAATCCTACAAAAAGCGTCAGGCGTCAAAGTGGTGGATAATCCGAACCGTAGCAAATATCCTACACCGTTCAAAGATGCAGTTGCACAAGACGAAGTGTTCGTGGGTAGAATTCGTAATGGTTTAGATGATCTGAAGACTCTCAACCTGTGGGTTGTTGCGGATAACATACGCAAGGGCGCAGCCCTAAATAGCGTACAGATCGCCGAGCTGTTACAGGGATACTTATAGTTTTTTTTGGGATAAAAAGGAATACATATCCTGAACTATAATGTGTGTAGAGCACCAAACGGGAAAATAATTTATGTTCTTGAGCAGAAGTCAGGTTAATTACTACATATTTATCCTGTGTTGTGCTTTTGCCTCAATTTGTCATGCTATTGGGATAGGCGAAGTAAAAGTATATTCATACCTAAGTGAACCACTAATCGCCGAAATTGAAGTTGTTGGTTTAGCTGGCCTAGACCCGAATCTGTTGATAGCAAACCTTGCAGATGCCAAAGATTTTGCCCGTGCCGGACTAGAACGTCCCTATTATTTAAATGATTTGCTTTTTTCAATCACCACTTATCAAAACCGCGTTTTTATTTATATTCGCAGCGCTGGGGTGATACAGACACCATATATGGAGTTTTTGATTGAACTGTCCTGGCCGGATGGACATATGGTGAAAGATTATACATTGCTAATAGATCCACCACCGCCAAATTTAAGTAACGTAGCAAGGCCACAAGCATTCAGCCAATTAGCAATTGCCGAATCAGAACAAAAAGCCTTTGGTAGCCAAGACGTTGATCAGCAATTGGCTGAACAAGCGCTGATGTTACAGGACGGTAAGCAAACGAATATAATTGCCAAAAAAATTGATACTACGCAAACAAGTTTTGGTGATGAAATAATTGATGAACAGCTTGCTCCAACTTCAAATACTGAATTAGTTCCATCGGTCG
>CAYPGU010000252.1:0-1968 GCA_964409995.1 uncultured Legionellaceae bacterium
AACCTAGTTGCGGCCCAAGGCTTTTATCCATTTTATATAAACGACCACGGCGGATACGATTATATTGCTCCGCGATATTCGAGAAATTTAAAAATTGACTAAATGCTTTGGTAATCGGCAATAATTGCTCCGGCGACAGGGTATGAAAGAGAGCAATTAATTGCTCAAGCGCCTGCTTATCACCGCGCATAGCTGATTTAGATAAAGTTCTGATTTCTTCAACGCTGGTAAAAATCTTAGATCCGGCTTGCTCGCGTATCGTCAAGCCTAGCAAGTCTCCTAACAATCTTACGTCGTCGCGTAAAGGAGTATGCTGTTCTTCTGTTATCATAGTTTCTCGACTTAATTTCCTAAGTTCACAATCGTACTATTATATAGTGATATGGGATTTTTTGTACATGGACATTTAGCATGCTAAAGAATAAACAAGATGGTAAAGGTGGTAATGGCAACCCACGCCCGGTAACCCCGGATGTCAATGATTCTATGTTGACGCGAGAATCATGGAAAATATTTCAGGTGATTTCCGAGTTTGTGGAGGGTTATGAACGACTACTACATATTAAGCCATCGGTAAGCATGTTTGGCTCAGCCCGCTTGAAACCAGAGCATCCTTTTTATCAATTAGCTGTAAACAGCGCTGAACTATTATCCAATAGCGGTTACTCTATCGTCACCGGCGGCGGTGGTGGGATCATGGAAGCAGCCAACCGCGGCGCTTATCAGGGTAAATCTTTCAGCATTGGTTTAAATATTGTTTTACCAGGTGAAGTGGCCAACAGTGCCTATCAAGATATTTCTTTACGCTTCCGACATTTTTTTACACGCAAAGTCATGTTTGTAAAATACGCTTCGGCTTATGTAGCATTCCCTGGTGGTTATGGTACGTTGGACGAACTGTCCGAAATTTTATCCCTGATTCAAACCAAGAAGACGCGCAGGATTCCAGTAATCTTAGTCAATCGTAAATTCTGGCAACCGTTAATCGAGTTCTTCCAACAAACCTTTCTAGCCCAAAAAATGATCGACCAAGAGGATTTTGACTTATTCACTGTTGCAGAAACTCCGGAAGAAATCTTGCAGCAAATTCTAGATTTTTATAAAGAGCATGGTCATGATCATACGCATGTGACTGGATTGTAATGTTAAGAACACCAATCTAAGTATCGACCCTGAATACTTCAATTATATTCGGAATCTGCTGAATCTTAGTTAAGACCCGCCCAAGCACATCAATGCTTGGCACTTCTATGCGTAATTTGAAATCAGCTTTATTCGATTCTTTATCCGTTAAAGATTGAATAGTAATAATATCGACATCTTCATTTGAAACTACTGATGAAATATCGCGCACCAGACCACGGCGGTTAAAAGACTTAATTACGATATCAACTGAGTAATTATTCTTAACTTTAGAGCCCCACTCGACTGCGATTAAACGCGCTTTCTTGGCTTCACTTACTTGCAATATATTAATGCAATCTTGACGGTGAATAGCAATACCCTCGCCTAAAGTAATATAACCAATAATGTCGTCGCCAGGAATTGGTTTGCAACAGCGCGCCATATGCGAAACCAAATTATCAATCCCAGCCACGATTACTTCATCGCGACCAGCTTTGGATTTTTTAACCGCTTGTGCTGTTTTAGCCTTAGGAACGTTGGTTACTACTGGCAGCATTGCATGCGGCGGATGTTTAATTCGTTGTAGGGCACCTAGAACTTGGGAAATTTTAATATCACCATTACCAATGCCAGACAGCAAGTCATCTTCAGAATTACAATTAGCCACATGGTGCGCCAATTCTTTAATGTTTACTTGATCAAAACCCAAACGCCGCAATTCATGCTGTAAATTTTCGCGCCCATCATGAATATTTTGCTGCCGATTTTGTAATTTAAACCATTGCTGAATTTTTGCTTTTGCTTTAGCTGTGACAATATATTTTAAATGCGGATTTAGCCAAT
>CAYPGU010000253.1:0-1544 GCA_964409995.1 uncultured Legionellaceae bacterium
GCCGGGTTAGCAGCTAAGTTTACAGGAGGAACAAATGCTAATGACTATAAAGATTTGGCAAAAACATGCACAAATGCATTGAAAGAGTATAAACCAGTTGCTGATGCATATAACATACACAACTTAAACGATGAGCAAAAAAACAAAGCTGATGCAGGCCGAGAAGCCACAAAATGTAGCCCAACCACAGCAGCAGCAGTAGTTGCAAATGGTAACATACCTGATGGAAAATTGGCTGACGCAATGATGACTAAAGTTCAAGCTAATAAAGATGCTTTAGTGGAAAAACTAGCGGACACTAAGGCTCTAGTAGATTTATCAGCTGGTTATAAGAGCCTGGGATTACCGAATCCTGTTGCAGCAAGTGCCGCAAAATTTGATCACCAACAATCTAAATCTGGCGGAGGTTTGACAGATCCACCAAACAAAAGTCAAATCGCTGCTGCTGCAGTTCAATCAGGTGGAAATCCTGAAGCAATGGTAGCGATTTTGGCTCAACAAAAGCTCAAACAAGCGTTAACTGACGACATGAAAACTAACCCACAAATGCAAAAACTAAAAATGGGCTAACGCAACTTCGGCGCAAAATTCACTGAACCATTTGCTTGTTTGGCAAACTCTTCAACCTGTTCTAACGACGGATTTACAAGAACTTTGTTCGCACGCGCAGTTAATGCTACGCCATTTAAGGCATCAACCAATTGATGAATACGCCAGGCTTGCTCACCTGCAACATCACCCACTTTATGCGTGCCATCAATCGTGTAGGCATGCAGTGTAAATTTTTCAGGTCGTTCAACCCAGCATATAGTGTTAGGGGCACTTAGTGAATGTTCAATGCGCGTTGCGATTTTAGCACTCTCAGCAGAAATTTGTGGATTAACCAAAACTAGAAAAGGATCTTTGCCAACTAGTGAACCATTTTTGATATTGAACAAAGCAATAATAGCACGATTAACATCAAACCAAGGTGCTATTACGCCAGCAACACCAACATTTAATGCACGTGGTTGTAGATAATCATGCATGGCTTGCGCGGTGGCGATTAAAGCCGGGCTATTAAATTCATGCTCTTGGACTGGCAAAGCCTTAGGCGTAAATATTTTGCTCGCATATGCGTTGCGTAATAACTCAGTGGTAAATCTAGAAAACGGCATGTAATTCCCCTACAATTCTCAGCTCTTTTCTGACTAGCCCACGCATTTGGCACAAACACCAAATATGTACAAAGAGTGGTCAGTCATAACAAAATCCTTTTGTTTAGCTATCTCAGCCTGACGCTGTTCAATAACATCATCAACGAATTCTACGACGATTCCGCACTTTATACAAACCAGGTGATCATGATGTTCACCTTGATCCAGCTCAAATACCGAACGACCATCACCAAAGTGATGTCTGATTACTAAACCTGCGGTTTCGAATTGAGTTAAAACTCTATATACAGTTGCTAAGCCAATATCGTTGCCCTGTTCAAGCAAATGTTTATAAATTTCTTCGGCGCTCATATGGCCAGCTGATTCAAGTAAGGTTAAAATCTTGGT
>CAYPGU010000253.1:1554-1959 GCA_964409995.1 uncultured Legionellaceae bacterium
TGGAATGGTTACTTTCAATCCAGCATTTTTTATATGTTTACTATCCAAGATCTCCCCCGCTTTACGTGCTAACGCTGGTACTATATCATAACTACTTTAAGCTAAGTTAAAGTAAGGTGGTTAACAATATGCCTAGAGCATTTAAGCTATGGCTGGCCGTGCTGCTAGTAGCTATGACTATGTCTGGTTGTAGCCTGTATCGTTGTGATTTACGGCAAGGCAATCATATTACGCAAGCCGAATTAGACCAATTAACCCCTGGCTTAACAAAGCACCAAGTTCAAGACATTATGGGTACCCCGGCGATAACGCCATTTTACGATCTTGAACAATGGAATTACTCATATGCATACGTTGATGGACGGCATCGCGATTGCCGCCAGCGTGACGGCCGAGGCGCGATAC
>CAYPGU010000254.1:0-1958 GCA_964409995.1 uncultured Legionellaceae bacterium
CAGGAACTGCGTGACTGGCATCAGTAATAAGTATTGCTCGACTATCAACTTCGTTAACAGTAATGACCGTCCCCATAATACCTTCAGCATCTATTAAAGTTTGCCCTGCAAAAACGCCATCTTTTGCACCTTTATCAATGATCACTTGATGTGTAAATGGATCTGGATCAATATTAATTATATTGGCTATCATCATGTCGTCTGCGACTTCAGAGCCTGATTCTACCAACTGGCGCAAATGTAAATTCTCAGTTTCTAGCGCAGCTAAACGTTGCAAGCGTCCTTGTAATACTAATTGTTCTGCTTTTAATTGTTTATTTTCAACAAACAAATTCTGATGCGAAGCCGCAAACCCACCAATGTTCTTGGCAATAGTTATTGGCGCATCAACAATTTTTTGAATAGGATAAATTGCAAGCGACAATGCTCCCCGCACGCGTGCAAATTGCGCATAGGAATGATCAAGCACCATTAAAGCAAATGCCATTAAACTAATTATTAAAAGACGTAAGACCCTCGATGGCTCACGTACAAATATTGGCTTAATGTCAGCCCCCGCTATTCAGTTGACAGCAAATCACCGCCTAGTTCATCCATCATTTCCAGAGCACGTCCGCCGCCCCTGGCCACACAAGTTAAAGGATCTTCAGCCACGATTACTGGCAATCCAGTTTCTTCCATTAATAACCGATCTAAATCGCGTAATAATGCACCGCCGCCGGTTAGTACTAAACCACGTTCTGCGATGTCAGCAGATAACTCTGGTGGAGCTTGTTCAAGCGCCAGACGCACTGCATCAATAATACCAGATAAAGGTTCTTGCATAGCTTCCAAAATTTCATTGCTGCTGAGTGTAAAGCTGCGCGGCACACCTTCGGCAATATTGCGCCCGCGTACTTCCAGTTCGCGTACTTCTGAGCCTGGGAATGCAGTACCAATTTCTTGCTTAACGCGTTCAGCAGTTGCTTCACCGATCAAGCTGCCATAGTTACGACGCACATAGTTGATAATGCTTTCGTCAAAACGATCGCCACCAATCCGTGCTGAGGCAGAATAAACGACACCGCTTAAAGAAATAATGGCAACTTCTGTAGTACCGCCACCGATATCGACGACCATTGATCCACTAGCTTGCTCAACCGGCATACCAGCACCAATCGCTGCCGCCATCGGCTCCTCGATTAGGTACACTTCACGTGCTCCAGCACCCAATGCTGATTCACGAATCGCACGGCGCTCGACTTGGGTTGAACCACAAGGTACGCAAATCAGTACTCTTGGGCTTGGACGTAAGAATTTATTCTGATGAACTTTGTTGATGAAATGCAGTAACATTTTTTCTGTTACATGAAAGTCAGCAATCACACCATCCTTTAATGGGCGAATCGCGGTAATGTTGCCCGGTGTACGACCCAACATGCGCTTGGCTTCCCAGCCTACCGCTGCAACGATTTTCTGTCCGCCTGCACCACGCTCTTGACGTATGGCTACCACAGATGGTTCGTTAAGGACGATGCCCTGATTGCGGGCGTAAATTAGCGTATTGGCAGTGCCCAAATCTATCGATAAATCGTTAGAAAATATGCCACGAAGTGCTTTAAACATAATATTAGAAACCTAATTATAAAAACCATTAATCCTTAAGAGCAGTCTAACCAAACAGTTTGGCTCTATGTAACCTTGTGTTACACTATCAACTTTTAGCAGTTGGAGACATTTATGTCATTTACCCAAAATGATGTTAAAAAACTTGCTCACTTGGCGCGTATCGCCACGAATGAAAATTCACTCGACCATAGTATAGTCAAAGATTTAAGTAATATACTAGACCTCGTGAGTAAAATATCTGAAATCAACACCGACAATATAAGCCCTATGGCACATTCTCAGGAAGCAAAACAACGCCTGCGACCAGATATTGTTACTGAATCAAATGAGCGTGAATTAATGCAAAGCAC
>CAYPGU010000255.1:0-1903 GCA_964409995.1 uncultured Legionellaceae bacterium
GGGAAATAATAAGGAATTTTCTTTATGATATTTGCGGCGCAACAGGTGATTACCGTCTTGATGATTACTTAAACAGCCAGATTGAGTTAATTCGCAAAAAAGTTGGGAATGAAAGGGTATTGCTTGCTTTGTCCGGGGGAGTTGATTCTTCAGTTTGTGCGGCTCTTTTATCAAAGGCTATCGGTGAACAGCTTACATGTATATTTGTTGATCATGGATTCATGAGGCTTAATGAGGGCGACGAAATTGAGCGGATTTTTTCGGGTAAGGAATTAAATTTTATAAGAATTAACGCCCAGAGCAGATTTCTTGAAAAGGTTAAGGGTATAACCGAGCCAGAGCAGAAGCGTAAAATTATAGGCAGGGAATTTGTTAGTGTTTTTGAGGAAGAAGCAAAAAAGCTTGGAGATATTAAATTTTTGGCTCAGGGAACCATTTACCCAGATGTTATAGAATCAGGTGGGGAAATGGGCGCTGTAATTAAAAGCCACCATAATGTAGGCGGCTTGCCGGAAAACCTTTCTTTTACAGATGTAATTGAGCCCCTTGCTGGACTTTTTAAAGATGAGGTGCGTATTTTTGGCAAAAAGCTAAAATTACCAAGCTCTTTATTACTGCGTCAACCTTTCCCCGGCCCTGGGCTTGCTATAAGGATTATGGGAGAGATAACAGAGGATAAGCTGGAATTACTGCGTCTTGCTGATAACATTCTTTGTAATGAAATAGCAAAAAACAGGAATAAACCACAGCAATATTTTGCAGTATTAACTAACGTCCGCTCCGTAGGCGTAAAGGGCGACAGTCGTACTTATGATTATGTAGTTGCCCTTAGGGCTGTAATCACAAGTGATTTTATGACATGCGAATATGCCCCTCTGTCTCATAAGGTGCTTTCGAGGATTTCTTCTCGTATTGTTAATGAAATTAAGGGGATTAGTAGGGTTGTGTATGATATTACTTCTAAGCCACCGGCTACGGTTGAGTGGGAATGATGAAACAGAGCCTATAAAGCCTGTAATAATGCGGGTTTGTGGTATCATGATACCGCTTATGGCAACGTTTTGGCAACATCTGTTATAAAAACATAAAAAAGAGCTAACTGATTTTTGAAGTCAGTTAGCTCTTTTTTGTTTACATTTTAGGAACTGTTCAGCTTTTATTGCAAAAAGGACAATCAACTAAATTATATCCCACTTCTTTATATGCCTTTTCTTCTGCCATAGCATAATTAACCATATAGGCTTTCTCTATTTCTGAATCAACCAAACGATCAAACAATTCCTTGTTTTTAGGTTCTTTGTATCTGCCAGTATCATTGCAGCGATTGCAATTCATTTTGTTCACCCCTTTCTGTTTTTATTGTGAAACAGCTCCCCAAAAGAATCGCTTAATTCTTGCGACGGAATCTTCGCCCACCTTTGAGTGGTATCAAATTTAGGGTAGAGATAACGCCATTGGTCGTATTCTTCTTTGGTGATTTCTCCAGCCTCCAGCTTTGCAGCTTGCTCTCTCCAAGTTGTAAACATCTTGATCATATCGTCATAGGTTTTTCCTTTTGACTTATCGAGCCGCAAGCAGATTTCACCATCTATCTTACCCACGCGCAGACCGCGCAAATCCTCTAATGCAAAAAGGGTGTGCATTAAGCCAATATCACTGTCAATATCGGGAACATCCAGTGCTTTGGGTGATACATCAAGTGTGTGTGCCAGTGCAGCAGTTAAATCGGCTTTGGGTGTGCGTGTACCGCCCTCGTACTGCGCCATGCGAACATCTGCGGTTTTATCGTCAAAACCTATAGCCATGCCAAGCCATTTTTGGGTCATGCCCCTTAAATTGCGGATAAATCGTATTCTTTCACCAATAGCCATAACTACTAACTCCCTCAATCTAATGTAGATAG
>CAYPGU010000256.1:0-1888 GCA_964409995.1 uncultured Legionellaceae bacterium
ACACCAACAACCAATTAATTTTTGGTCGTTCGCAAACTGGAGCTTTTGTATTAGGCAACAATGTTACGGATATACGCACTGTGTCTTTAGAAAGTGGTACTTTACAAGTAAATAGCCAGATTACAGGCGTGAATACAGCATTTAACGTGGCAGCTGGAACTACTGCGACATTTTCGAATACCTTATCAGGTACAGGCGTAATTAATCTGGAAGGCACATTGAATTTTAATGCCGGTTCAACGGTTAATAATTTCTCTGCGATCAACGTTGGAGACAATGGTCTACTAACTTTTAATAGTGGCATTAAAACAATCAACGTGACTAATATCGTTGGGCTGGAAGGAAACACTAGTAGCCAAATGTATATTGGACCTACTGCTGCGACAGTGGTGCAAACCACTGGTACGATTCAAGATATTCGCTTGATCAACATCTTTAATGGTTCGACTCTACGTTTGAATAATGGTGCACAGATACGAAGCACTAATGGCAGCAACGGTATAACGATTAATGGTACATTAGATATCGATTCTGGTGCATTTTTGACTGTTGAACCAGCAGATCGTATTACTGGTAATGGGAATATTATTAATGGTGGGTTATTTACAGTAAATGGTGCCAACCTAAGTCTGGGTGGCGACTTTACCAATGAAGCCTCTGGCGTATTTAGCATAAACGGTACACCAACCATTGCATTTAGTGGCCCCACATTTACTAACCAAGGTGAGTTGAATGTAAGCTTTAACACCAGCAATAGCTTACCATTTATTAATTTGGTTAATGCAACTGCTGTAGATTTGAGCTCAGGTACAATAATTGTTGGTTATCAGCGCAATTATATTGCTAGCGGTGAATACACTTTACTGACTGCTGCATCTCCTCCGGTGTTGGGTGGATTCATGACTCCACCACCAAGCAAATATATAAAGTCTTTCAATCTAGAGGTGGTGGGCAACAGCGTAGTTGTAGATGTTGAAAGAATTGGCTTTGGCTTTTATGCTTTAACTGAAAAAGCGCAAAGTATTGGTAATTTCTTAGAGTTTATAGGATCAAACAGTCCGACTCAGGCGCAATTGGATCTGTTAAATGCCTTGGAAAAAATTGATAACAACCAAACTTTAACTGATGCATTAGAAGGATTATTACCACCAGACTACACACAGCAGATTACATTACAAATGCAACAAGCTTTAATGGGCGCAATATTCACTCGTTTGGCACATCAACGCATGGTTACAGAATATGGCAGTATATCTCAAATGGGTTTTGCATCTGGTGATGAAGATCCAGAAAATGCGGTATGGTTACGACCATTTTATGCCTCCGGGCATCAACGACCAATTGGCTCGCAAGTAGGGTATAAATCAAAAACTAACGGTGTTATTTTAGGCTTTGATAAACAAATCAATGCACCGTTCATGCTCGGTGCTGCTGGTAGCTATGCAAATTCAAATGCAACTAACACCTCCAATGCTGCAACTAAAACTAATATTAAGAGCTATCAAGCAACTATATATGGAACCTACAAGTATCCAAAATCTGTTTATGTTGATGCTTTAGTCTCTGCCGGTGTAAATCATTATGTTGGAACCAGAAATATATTCTTGCCAGGTTACAACGAAAATGCATATTCAAAGTATCAAACCCAGCAATTTACGGCCAAAGCTATGGTGAGCAAGCAGATTGCCCTGACAGATTACGTACAAGTTGCACCACAGGCTACTGCACAATATAGCTTTATCCGTCAATTGGCATATACCGAAACTGGCGCTGGGCCTTATGACATATTCACCAATCCTGACAATACAAACTTATTCCGTTTGGGCACAGGGGCTACATTTACTGTTCCAATGTCCGAAGGCAAGATGTTAAGTATTCCTGGTGCTTA
>CAYPGU010000257.1:0-1862 GCA_964409995.1 uncultured Legionellaceae bacterium
GAAGATAGTATAATCGAAGTAGCCTTTGCTGGTCGATCCAATGCGGGCAAATCAAGTGCTTTAAATGCCATCACCAATGTAAAAGGCCTGGCGCGGACTAGTAAGACCCCGGGACGAACGCAGTTAATCAATTTCTTTGCGGTTGAGCCAGGTCGGTATCTGGTAGATTTGCCAGGTTATGGTTATGCCAAGGTTTCACATTCGATCCAAGAACATTGGCAAAAATTACTGTCTAAGTATATTCAAACGCGCAAACAGTTGCGAGGCTTAGTTTTATTAATGGATATCCGTCATCCACTCAAAGATTTTGATCAACAAATGATCGAATGGGCGAATGAGGCTGGGCTACCTATGCATATTTTATTGACTAAAGCTGACAAACTTGGGCGCGGGGCAGCTGGCAATACCCTACTACAAGTACAAAGAACTTTAGCCAATTATGAATTCATTAGCGTACAGTTATTTTCCGCATTGAAATTAACTGGGGTTGATGACGCACGGCATTTATTAAATGACTGGCTAACAGAGTAACTCTATCAACTCCAATTATCGCCAACTGTAACGCCCACATCTAAATTTACGCTCAATTGTGCAGCATTCGACATTAATTCAACAATCTTTGCGGAATATTGTTCAACTTTAGCGTCAGGAATTTCAAACACTAATTCATCGTGCACTTGCATAATCATAAATGCATCTTGCGCTTCAGTTTGTAACCAATGGTGAATATTAATCATGGCGCGCTTAATGATATCTGACTGTGCACCCTGTAAAGGCGCATTAATCGCTGCACGCTCAGCTGCGCGCTTTAACATCACCTTGCTCGAACGAATATCTGGCAAATATAATCGCCTACCGTATAAAGTTTCGACATAGCCTTGATCAGCAGCCAATTGCCGAGTGCTTTCCATATACTCTCGCACACCAGGGAAACGCGCAAAATATGTATCGATATAAATATCCGCACGTTGCCGATCGATGCCCAATTGTTTAGCTAGCCCAAAACTCGACATGCCATAAATCAATCCGAAGTTGATTGCTTTGGAGTGGCGGCGTTGATCTTCAGTTACTTGATCTTTAGGCACGCTAAATACTTCGCTCGCGGTTGCGCGATGTACATCTAGACCTTGCGCAAAAGTTTCTAATAATCCTTTATCCTTGGATAAATGCGCCATAATACGCAATTCAATTTGCGAATAATCGGCCGAAACAATTTTATGGCCAGGTGGAGCAATAAATGCCGCGCGGATTTTTTTGCCTTCTGCCGAACGAATTGGAATATTCTGCAGATTGGGATCAGTGGAAGATAAACGCCCCGTCGCGGTAACTGCCTGTTGGTATGTGGTGTGTACTCGTCCAGATTTAGCATCGACGAGCAAAGGTAATTTATCCGTGTAGGTGGATTTTAATTTGCTTAAAGTTCGATACTCTAAAATAATTCTAGGCAATTCATAATCATTAGCTAATTCTTGTAACACCGGTTCGCTAGTTGAAGGCTGGCCGGTAGGAGTTTTTTCCAAGATAGGTAACTGCAACTTTTCAAATAATACTTCTTGTAATTGTTTAGGTGAGCCCAAATTAAATTCTTGTGCGGCTATAGTATGCGCAGCGTGTTCTAATTTGATCAAATGTGTGCCTAATTCGATACTTTGCATTTCTAATGCTGCAATATCAATTAGCACCCCACGCAGCTCCATCGCCGCCAAAACTGGCACCAGTGGCATTTCAAGTTCTGTAAATACTGTTTGCAAACTTGGAATAGCAGCCAAACGTTCTGCAAAATGGCTATATAATTGCCAAATAACATCAGCTTCTTGCGCAGCATATTCGCCGGCTTGCTTGATTTCGATTTGATTAAAAGC
>CAYPGU010000258.1:0-1843 GCA_964409995.1 uncultured Legionellaceae bacterium
TGAAAGAAGGAGTTGATCCATTTGAATTATACGTACCAAGTGGGAAAGATCAATATATCAGTCCATTTGAAATTGCTTTAGGTGTTGCTAATACACTGATAGTAGATAAACTGTTGCAACATTATAAAAACAAACCAGAGCTGTTGTTGCAAAAATTAGCAGGAAACACTGACAATGTACAAGACACCAGTATTAATAAAAAGGATGGCGGCACAGTAAGGACAGAAATCAATTTTTTACAGAGTGCCGCTTCATCTAGCAGTCCAGAGGTGCTTAAATTAATTTGCAATTTCTTTGGTGATGACGCAACCTTAGCACAAACCAAAAAACTTGACCCATTACTTAATCGTCCGATAATTGTACGTGGCAAACGAGTTGCTACATTTGGGCTTGCAGAATATATGACTTTTCGCAGTCCTGTTTCGTATTTTGCTGCAGCAGCGGATGGTTCACTTGATATGAGTTTCTATAGAAAAAATCCTGAGTTGCGTGATGCTGCTTTGGCTTATATCAAAGCACGTAGGTTCTATAGGGCAAAAGGTGGAGTAGAACCTGTTCCGCCCGCTCAATTAAGATTTGCTTTTAGTCATGTGGCAGTTTTTGCGTATTTAATGCGAATCAATTCAATTAATATGGAAGCAGCTACTGCTATAGAAAATGCACCATACAATGATCTTTTGCTGGATGTGGTTGCATGCGCTAAAGATCCACAACATTGGCCAGGTTGTGCTAAAAAATTACATATCGGTACTGCTAAAAATGAAGGATATATCGAAGAGGGTATACCATTTATGAAAGTTAAAGCATTTCCAAATGTTTATGAATGCCTACCTATTGATGCAGTATTTAACTGTAGTGATCTATTCGATTTGGCTGAAATGGTAACCGAATACGTCGCTACGAAACGCGAAGAACGCACTCGTCGCCGTAATTCATCTATTGATAAAATTAAAGCTGACGTTACCGAAATTAAATCTAGCCTTGCAGAATTAGTGCAAAAAATGGATGATCTAGCTGTGGCAGCAATATCTGCGTATGAGCAGGATGGCAGTCAGCATTCAATTGGTAGCATTTCTACTGGTTCATCCGGCAAGAAAGATTCACCAAAAAGTGCTCAAGAAAACGCACTAAAGAAAGCTCGTTTAGACTTCTATTGTGAGATACGAAATCATTTAGAGGAACAATTAGGCCTAGCCACTTCTAAAAAGGGTCGCACCGATTTCTTCACCAATCACAATTTGAATTTGTTTGTTACAGCATTAAGTTTCGGTGCGTATGCTATTGCACCACCAGGTTTGCAGGGCGTAGCGGGTATGCCAATTCTGATGGCTGGTGACATGTTGCAACAAGCACAAGCTGCGGCTAAATCAAAAGCTTTGGTTTGCGAAATAACAGCAGCTGATCGCAGCATAGAAGCAAAACGCAAAATGGCAATCTTAATTGCTTGGGGTATAACTGTAGCGTTAAGCCAAGATATTCATTTAGCAGCTAATAAAAAACAATTGGAAAAATTGATTAAAGTTACAACTAAAGAAGTAACTGATGGCATCAAGGCATTAGCTAAAGCCGAGAATAGAAACCAAGAAGATCCAATCGGTTTCTTTCAACGCTTAGTCGTTGCTGAAGTCAAAGATGCATTAAATCCAGGTAAAAAACCAGGTTGCGTTATTTCCTAATCAACCTAGAAGCGATGCTATAAACCTCTATAGCATCGCTTATCTTCTAAGTATTATACGCACGTTTCAAATCTAATCCGTTCAAAAGTTCCACATTGAACCTACACCTAATTAAATATATTCCTATTGCTCTTTTAAGTCGTTTTACTTAAAATGGAATTGTAGTA
>CAYPGU010000259.1:0-1832 GCA_964409995.1 uncultured Legionellaceae bacterium
AACTGCTGCGCGGAACGCTCGTGTTTCGATTCAATCCCTCGAATGTTGTCCGACATGTATCCTTATCCCGTTTGAACTTGAATTTGTTTTAGTAATTCATCCCTTTCTTCTGGCATTGGTACGTAAATAATATCTTGTAGTGCTAGATCTAAACCTTTGGTCGCTTCATGTACCATTGGCACCCCCAATGGACGCCGCAATGCTGCTTCGGCTAAATAGTGCGCATGAATCCCAGCTGCTTCACAATACGCTGTTTGCCGTCCAACGTTATTCATGAAATACCAAAACTTGCGATCTAATGGCTTGAGCCACATAAAATCTGCAGTTGCAAACACACCGTCTTGTCTGGCGAACAAAAATAGCGCCATAAATATTGTAGTTTCATAAGCATGCAATTTTAGTCGATCGGTAATGTCACGATTATTAATATGTTTTTTCCATAATGCATCGACACCAGAAAAATCTAATTTATCTAATTTGCCGCGCCCACATGAGCGATTGATTTGCAATAATAAATCACGGGCGGCTTGGGTATCGCGACAACCACGTGCAATTAAGGCAGCGAAAATTGCGCGGCGATGAATTGGCAATCGTTCTGGACCAGTCCACAATTTACCTAATTGGGCAGCAAACACGCGATCAGCGCGATTTTTATTTAGAACCATATTAAACTTAGGCCCTTTGGACAAAGCGCTATTTGGCAGTTCAACCGAAATCGTAATTAATTTGTAATGTTTACAAAACTCCAGTGGCGATTGCGCCATCGCCCAAACACCATTATCTATATCTAAATCTTCTATGTTGGCATCGAGCACTGGATTAATTTGTGGCCATACCGCAGATTCTTGGTGCGCTAAAGTAGACATCGTATAGCGCTTACGATAACGCATTTTTACGTTACGGCCATACATTAAATAACAAAACAAAGCCAAACAAATAGTGATTGGGATACGCAAATATTTGCCCACGATGGTGCTTAATTCTCCAGCATTGGCAGTGGTTAATTGCTCTGGGGTCATGATTTTGGTTACTGCGAGAGTTTTTTCTGCGGTTTCTTGTACCTCGGCAAACATTTCAACTGAATCAGGCAAAAAGTCAATTACAAATGCAACCAGATACATCTCCAACATGCGAATTTTAATAAACACATATTTTAACTGCTCATCAAAGATCAACCAAACAATTAATCCAATAACAAAAATAAAACCGATCAGCCATAATATGGCCATCGAATTCTTGTCATCACCCTGTCCTGCTCCACTCATATTCTTAATCCAACATTAATTCATCTAAAGCCACTTGTTGCGAGTTGGGAGAATTTTGTACTATTTCTACCAACACATCCGCCGCACATAATAAGCGCAAGGCACTGGCGCCTTTATCATCAAAATTAACTGTGACCCCAAGCATGGTGCCATCAGCTCGGCTAAAATCCACACCCAAACCGTACCCCAAACAAAACGAACATAATTGATCGGCACGCCGCATAATGGCAGGTAGTAGTGAGTTTACGGTAAATACTTCGGCTGGTTCCACCACTGCACCCTTCAAAGTAAATTTGCAGCCCAGCTCCTTGGCAATTGCCGCCACCTGCTGACCTATATCGTGCTTGCTTTTATCATTCATTACTTCTATCTCTTTTACACCTGTAACGATATATATATAATAAGACCAGCTGCCACAAGTAGCAAAGGCGATGCGGTCCATAGACCGCATCGTCCCGGTCGCGTGTTACGCGAACCGGGATTAGGTCCATAGACCGCATCGTCCCGGTCGCGTGTTACGCGAACCGGGATTAGGTCCATAGACCGCATCGTCCCGGTTGTGTGTTA
>CAYPGU010000260.1:0-1813 GCA_964409995.1 uncultured Legionellaceae bacterium
CATCATCCAAGCCGGACATTTGTTTTCTGGCTAATTCCTGTTGTTTGGTTTTTGAATTTTCAAGCTTTTTGATTATATCTCTAGAGCTTTCATACTCTGCATACAAAGCATGACTAGGCATTACTTGATCCAGATTAATAAAAGCTATTGTTACTTGATTGCTGCTATTAGGCTTGCTACAGGCCACAGTAAGCATACACACTACAAGCAGCACCACAAACATTTTACAAAGCTTTAGCATGTCTCCTCCTATTAAGCCTATAAAAAAAGGCTGTGGCAAATTATCTTCGCACAGCCTTTAGAAACAAAGCTACTTTTATTTATAGGATTTTATTACCTCATCGGTAATATCAGTACCGCCATAAACCACGCCTTGTTTTTCTACAACAATGCTCAAGCCTTTTGTATCAGCAATTTTTTTGATCGACGCATTAATTTTGTCAATCAGCGGGTTCATTAACTCATTGTTTTTCTTTGCCAAGCGTTCTTGCAGTTGCATATACAGCTTTTGTTGTTCTTCTTGAGGTAAATTGGCAGCTTTGGACTCAAACTCTTTTTTTGCTGCGCCTACTTCATTTTCCATAGCGGCATTAATAATCTGTGTGTCTGGATGCTGCATAACTAGTGCTTGGTAGTTGACTACACCGATACCAGAAGATACTGCCGGTGCTGCAAAACCAATACTGCTTTGAGTAAAAGCTAAACCTGCGATACCCAGTACAAAAACAAATGCTACTATCAGAGAAACCCGTTTAACGGTTCTTTTGTCTCTTAGAATTTCCATACTCATAATAAACTAATCACTCCATTTTTCGTTTTAATAGTCTTTAAATTTAAGAATAATTGCTATAAATAAAACCTATATTATTATATCAAGGTATTTAGCAATTTTCAAGTATACAAAAAAAATTCACAGATTGGTAATAATTCTCAGCCAGGATTTTTTGCTGGAGATTATATATTCAGCACTCACAAAATCATGAAAACGATAGCGTACGCCAAACTCATTATAACGATTTTTACTGCGATGTTCCAAACGAGCTTCCCATTTAGGATTAAACGTGTGCTCTATTCGAAATAAATTATCCGTGTCACCAAAGCGCCTTGCATAGCTAAATTTTGTATTCACAATCCTTTTAGATAGACCTAAGTCAACATCCCAGTTCATAGTATCAGTATAAAGAGTGCCTTCGGTGAATAGCTCTACACTTTTTGTAAGATCGTAGCCAATATGAGCCACACCCGAAAAATTGCTGTCCCGCTTGCCAAGGTCCAGGTTTGCCTTTAACCAAAAATTATAGTTCGCTAAATCGACATTTATAACCAATTTGCTATTTTCATTGACCTTTAAACTCAATCCAGTTATTAACTTGTACTTTTTAATCGCTTGGTATTTGTTAATCTCATTTAGAAGTAATTCGTTAGTTTGAATTTGGTTATTGAGTACAAACTCCACCGGCAAACCGCTTAGCGCAGCAGCTACCTCTGTCACATAATCTTTTGTCCATAATAACATGGATTGTGGTATATTCTTAGAAATAAGCTGCACATCCACACTCTTTATTTTCTCACCAACAGGAATAACCACTACTTCTAGGCTGCTATCTTTTTGCGAGTAACCCTGTGTTAGCAAACGAAATTCCGGCAAGCGCCGCTTAGAAAATTCAGTGGTACAATCTTTAGCAAGGCTATTGAGCCAGTATACTGACTCCTGTGGCATATCTGCAAAAACATCATTCAACTCTGCACTCAGCGGCAGCAGCCGCTCAGCCAGCATGGGTTGAAATAGCGGATGAACATCCGTGTATTCATA
>CAYPGU010000261.1:0-1812 GCA_964409995.1 uncultured Legionellaceae bacterium
CAGAGTTATGTCGGCTATACCAATGAGTGGCATAGTTGATCATTATGACCGGCGCAAAGCTATCTATCATCTACAGCATGGTGAAGTTGTAATATTTGCTGCTGGTACTGGCAATCCATTAGTTACTACTGATTCTGCTGCAAGTTTACGCGCAATCGAAACTGAAGCAGAAATTTTATTAAAGGCTACCACAGTTGATGGGATTTATGACCGTGATCCAGCCAAACACAAAGATGCTGTTCGTTACAATCATTTAACTTTTCATGAGGCATTACAAAAAGAGTTAGGTGTTATGGACTTGGCTGCTTTTACGCAGTGTCGTGATCATAAAATGAAAATTCGTGTGTTTGATATGCACAAGCCTGGTGCTTTAATGCGCGTGGTTGTCGGTGAAGATGAAGGCACCTTGGTAGAATAGGAGTTAAATATGCTAAATCAAATAAAGACTGATATCGAAAATAAAATGCGCAAGAGCATTGATAATTTAAAAAATGATATGGCCAAATTACGCACTGGTCGCGCCCACCCGAGTATTTTAGAAGGAGTTATGATTGACTACTACGGTCAACAAACTCCACTTAGCCAAGCGGCAAGCATTACAGTGTCTGATCCACGTACACTCACTGTAACGCCATTTGATAAGTCGATGACAAACGCGATTGATAAAGCTATTCGCAACAGTGAATTAGGTTTAAACCCTGCAACTGCGGGTACAGTAATTCGTGTGCCTTTGCCACCATTGACTGAAGAGCGTCGTATGGCTTTGGTAAAACAGATGAAGGGCAGTGCCGAAGAGGCTCGTGTATCGATACGTAATTTGCGTCGCGATGCGAACGGACAAATCAAAAATTTGCTTAAAGATAAAGAAATTACTGAAGATGAAGAGCGTCGCGCTGAAGAGAATGTGCAAAAACTTACTGATAAGTATATTGGTGAAGTAGACAAAATGGTACATGAGAAAGAGGCTGATTTATTACACGTTTAATTATATGAAAATTTATCCAAAACATGTTGCTATAATTATGGATGGAAATGGACGTTGGGCGGAGCGACGTTTGTTACCACGCATAGCGGGTTATAATCCCGGCGTAGAATCTGCGCGCAAAACTGTGCAGTATTGTATTGATGCCAATATAAAAGCTTTAACATTATTTGCGTTTAGTAGTGAAAATTGGCAACGTCCAGCAACTGAAATTAAATTACTAATGTCATTGCTGCAAAGTTTGCTAGAAAACGAAGTTCAGCAATTACACAATAATAAAGTTAAATTGCGCGTCATTGGTGATGTGCAACGCTTGGCGCCTGTTTTACAACAAGCAATTGCTAATGCGCAGGCTCTCACGATGAATAATACTGGCTTACAATTAAATATTGCCTTGAATTACGGTGGTCGTTGGGACATTGTGCAAGCAGCACGTAATGTTTGCAAAGAAGTTAAAGCCGGTAATATGGATATTTCTGAGCTAGATGAAGAAACTTTCGATAAATACGTATCTTTGGGTGGTATGCCGCCGCCAGATTTATTAATCCGGACTAGCGGTGAACAACGAATTAGTAATTTTCTGTTATGGCAGCTTGCCTATACTGAGCTCTATTTTACGACCACTTTATGGCCAGATTTTACTCTGCAAGATTTCAATCAAGCTTTAGATTTTTACGCTACTCGCCAGCGTCGTTTTGGTTTAACTCAACCTAGTAAAGAGATTGCTGAGCATGTTTAAGCTGCGATTAATGAGTGCAGTAATTTTACTTCCTATAGCAGTACTCGGAATCTTATATTTACCACCCTTAGTTATCGCAATCCTGAGCGGA
>CAYPGU010000262.1:0-1803 GCA_964409995.1 uncultured Legionellaceae bacterium
GCCCTGCTTGCTCAGGTTAAACCACAATTAAAAAGCAAATCTCAAGAAATTGAAAGATTGTACGGAAGATTAATCAAATTCTCTGTATCTGCAATTATTTTTGTACAAGATAATCTTGATATCTGCGATCCAACCAAATCAAAAACCAGTCACGCTTTAGTGGCGACTCAGGGGTTGCGCCTAAGTTTCTAAGGACATTGGCTAATGAGATTTGCGGCTTCTGTTTGATCTTCCGGAGCTTCACCAAAGGTCATTGCAGTACATCCAGAAACAATAATATCGGTATATAGATCTTCTGTAGCATCAGCACTTGTATAGCATAATGTTTCCATCTTGCCGTTCACATCGATAATAATGTACTCAAGATCAAAATAATTATCGCCGGCATTTCCGGTAATATACTCATCAGTGCCCATGCCAGATATATAACCTTTGATTACACCAAAGGCACAGGCTCCAGCACCAGCAGCCCCAGCGGATAGAGAAACACGTGCTAAATATGGATCAATATAATCATCTACTGTGGCAGGGATTGCTGTTGTAGCTGCATTTGCCCCTTGGGTCAGGCCAAGATCGGTTACGTCGGTAGTGAAAGCACCATCTGCATGATACAAAGCTACTGACTTTATAAGAAGCGAATCCAAACTATTGCGCGCTTGGGAAACTTGAGCACTATCAATATAGCTCCGCTTAGAAGCAACAGCAATAGCAGCAATAATTGCGACTATTCCCATAACCACCATCAATTCAACCAAACTAAAACCATTGCGTCGCTGCATTCAAACTCTCCAATTACTCTCTTAATTATAGTCCCTTTTAGCGGGGAATAAAAAACCACCCGCAGGTGGTTTTTAGAAGATATTAGGAGATTTTGGGAGAAATTGACTAAAAAACTTCAGGCTTTTTGCCATATTCAGATGCAAAAGAGTAGGCAGCTTCAAATGCGCTATGGGCACAATTTGCTGCCGTATCGAAGGCTTGCATTCCCACATATAGAGCATTGCCAGCACATGTATAAAGGCTTTCTTGTACTTCTTGGCGATGGTTATACATAAATGTCATAGTTTCAGCAGCTTTGTTGTAAACTGAATTTGCTGCCTTACCGATAATATCTTCATCTATAACATAAGTAACAAATTCTTCACCAACTGGCGCTGCTGTATTATATGCAGCTTCAAAATATGCTTTACCAGACCTATATGCTCTATTGGCAGCTTTAATTGGAACAGAGGTTGGAATAGTTCCAGTTCCTACTAGGTATGCAGTTCCACCCACAACCGCAACTGACGTTAGCGGATATGTACTAATCAAGCTTTTAAACAAGAAACTTAGGAATGGTATTGATGCAAGTATTGCCAAACCACCGGCTAAAACTCCACCAAACCATATGGTATATTCACGCATTTTTGGTCTAAAAGAATCTGTGTTGAAAGTCATAGGACCTCCTATTTATTATTTTTATTTGGAGCAACTTGACCATGCTATCAGATGTTTAGTGATTGCGCAAACTAATTTGGGTGCTGTAAGTGGTACTTGTAGTTGCACTTGTTAGAATGGTTTGCTTGTTTTATCGACTTACCTTAAACTACGCTCCAATCGTTCATTAAACAGACCAAAATATCATCTTATGCCATTAATACGCCTTGAAAACCTCACGCTATCATTCAGTGAAATACCTGCTCTGGATAAAGTTAACCTTAAAATTGAGCCCAAAGAAAAGATATTTCTAGTCGGACGTAATGGCGCCGGTAAGTCTTGCCTGCTACGCGTCATGATGGGACATATGAAGCAAGATGATGGACA
>CAYPGU010000263.1:0-1802 GCA_964409995.1 uncultured Legionellaceae bacterium
TTCTGGGATCGGCGCGCCAAGTTCTTTGGCCGCAGCCACACATATATCTAATCCCACCGTGTCCATTAACTCAATCGGCCCCATCATCATGCCAAAATCTGTAGCGGCCTTATCAATCACAGGACCTGGCACGCCTTCGGCATAGATGAATGCACTCTCGACTAAATACGGAATCAAAATGCGATTGACCAAGAAACCAGGTGCGCTTTTTACTGGCAATGGTAATTTATCGATTTTACCAACAAAAGCGAGCGCATTTGCTACCTGTGTTGGGTCAGTAATCGGATCTGCAACCACCTCAACCAATTGCATCAATGCCACTGGATTGAAAAAATGGATCCCAACTACACGGCCAGGTTTTTTTAAATTTTCACCAATGGTTGCCAAAGGAATAGTTGAAGTATTGGTGGCTAGCAATGCAGTTGGTTTAGATTTAGCCTCTAATTCAGCAAATAATTTTTGTTTGGCCTCAACATTTTCAATGATAGCTTCAATGATAACATCTGCTCGACTTACACCTTCACCATGTGGATCCGGAATTAAACGATCACAAGCGCCTTGCACCAAGAATGGTAGTTTTAAACGCTTGGTATATAGTTGATAAGCACGCTGTAAAGTTGCCGCTATTGCATTTACATTTTGATCTTGCACTGTAACAGTTAGGCCATTTAAGGCACACCAAGCTGCGATATCGCCACCCATGACGCCAGCGCCAACTACATGCACATGTTTGGGAGTAAATTTAACACTTTTAGCAAATGATTTTAAACGGTCACGTAAGAAAAATATGCGCACCAAATTCCGCGCGGTGTCGCCCACCATTAAATTACCTATTGCCTCCGCTTCAGCAGGAAAGGCCTTTGGATCATAAATTGAGTTCTCGACCCACGCATTGATTACTGAGTACGGAGCTGGATAGTGCTTTGGATTAACTTTTTGTTTAACCTGTTGTTTTAAGAACCGACCAACCAACGAGCGTATAGGGCGAAATTGAATAAACTTTTCTAATTTACCAGCTGTATGCACTTTTGGTTTTGCATTTAAATAATATTCCACAGCGGCTTCAAAATGTCGATCCGGTACAGCGGCATCGACGATGCCCATTTTATATGCCGTACGCGCATCCACGGTCTTACCAGCTAATATCAGTCCTAAGGCATTAATCGAACCAATCAAACGTGGCAAACGCACACTGCCGCCCCAACCAGGTTGAACGCCGAGTAATACTTCTGGCAGGCCGATTTTAGTTTTTGGTGAATCTAGCGCTACACGATATTTACAAGCTAAAGACATTTCTAGGCCACCGCCTAAGCAGAAGCCATTAATCATCGCGACAGTTGGAAATGGCAAGGCTTCGAGTTTATCAAAAATTTTTTGCACCCGGCGTACAACTTTAGTTGCATCGCTGGCAGTTTTAAATTCCATAAATTCTGCAATATTCGCACCCGCAATAAAACCATTGCTCTTGCCAGAACGTATGACTAAACCTTTGGGTGGTTGTTTAGCTAATGCGTCTAAGATATTATCAAATTCTTCGAGGACTTCTGCACCCAAGATATTAGTTGTAGAGTCCTTGCGATCTAAAGTTAGCCAGCAATTACCTTTGTCATCAAATTTCAGCGACCAATTTTGATAAGTAGAGTTGGCCATTATTTGCTCCCTACATTTTCAATCAGCATCGCACCACCTTGTCCACCACCAATACATAAGGAAGCAATTCCAAGTTTGGCATTATTACGCTTGAGAATGTGGGCCAAATCTAGTACCAAACTCGTACCATTTGCTCCAACTGGATGACAGAT
>CAYPGU010000264.1:0-1798 GCA_964409995.1 uncultured Legionellaceae bacterium
AATGCCATTAGTTGCATCCCAAGCTTTTGCTTTAAATAATGGATATGCCGCGATTAAAGCTGCAGAAAGATGTCATTGGGAGGTTTTCTATAGATTGGCAGAATGTCCAAATGTAGCAAATACAATTTTAAATAACGCTACAGCGGATCTTTTAGATGCTGCCCTTCGGCGCAACAACACTGGTTTATTAGATTCACTATTAAAAATAGACAAAGTGTTAGAAGCTCTAACAGAGACTTACTTGGGGATAGATTGCTTCTTATCATGCGTCCAACATGGAAATTTGTATGCTTTTAATAAGTTATTAGAAGTCGCTGGCCTAAAAAATTTGGATAACTTTAAAGAATCCGATCGTTTAAGATGTATCCTTCCATATGCCATATCGTCAGGAAATGAAGAATTAGTACAGAAAATTTTAGGTATTAAAAAAATACAAGACAGAATTTTTTTAATCGACGTTATGGGCCATCCAGATTTATTCAGCATCACCGCAGCCTTAGAAGCTGCCGATTTAAATCTTGTAGCGTCATTAATGAATTTTCCAAATGCAGTTGAGGCACTTAGACAAAATGGCATAGACATACGACTATTAAAAAACCTCATGAGCAATTCAACCGGAGCTTTTGAGCCAAAAAATTTGGAACAATTTTTATATTCAGCATATCCTACAACAGTAGAGTGGCGTAGAAATGAGATTTTACACTATAGAGTTAAATATGCATTATATCTTGCATCATACTATGGCCATGCGGAAGTTGTTAATGAACTAATTGCCATGCCAGTCTGTGAGAGTAGTGATAAGCTTGTCGCCGCTAAAATTGCCATAAGAATGAATCAAGATGCAGTTGTACAAGAACTAGAGCCAATTCTAAAAAAAGATGATTACTGGCAATTTTTTGAAGATTTCATTCAAGAAATAAGTTCTACTAAAGAATCAATGTCAATTGATCCGCTGGATTTAAAAACACTTGAGCTGGCTAAAAAAACTAATGACAAAATCATGGAGTACAAATGGTATTTGAAGACCGCGAGAAAAAGCAGTGCTGAAATTTTCTCTGATAGTGATAAGAAAATAATTGATGATGCCAAGCAAACCCTACGATCTATAATTCAGGCTAAGCTAGATCCAGCATCGAGTATTTCTTTAGCCGAAATACTTAAATGTGGTATTTCTCTCGATTTGATCATAGATCCAGTAATGACTTCTGATGGGCACACATACGAACGAGGCCATATTGAGCGCTGGATCGAGACTTCAAATGAGTCAAACGATAAAGCACCAGTATTTAATTTTTTGCCTGGGCTGGCATTGATGTTACGCAAGGCAAAAGGACCTATATCTGGAAGCGAACTAGACAATCTAAATCTTATACCAAATGAGGCTATAGCAAGACTTATCGATTATATTGTGCTATCAGATGAGCCAGTAGATTTAAAAAAGTACAGTGGATTTATAGATCCAAATACAAATCAACCATTCAAATGCCCATGCATTAGTAAAGAAATTAGGGATGCTACAGTTGAAGGAAATGAGAATGATCCTAGCCTCATACGTAACTGGATGTTACAAGCCATGATTGAAAGACTTTTGCCAAAAAACACAGTCGCTATCACTATGTAAAGATAATATATAAGTTGATCGACGGCTCTATCTAAATAGGCAAGTATACATTAACTACCTGTTTGATTACTTAAAAGCAGTAAACCACCTTTATAAAGTTCCACATTGAACCTACACCTAAGTAAATATATTCCTATTGCTCTTTTAAGTCGTTTTACTTAAAATGGAATTGTAGTA
>CAYPGU010000265.1:0-1794 GCA_964409995.1 uncultured Legionellaceae bacterium
ATCAAGCAATTTCAGAGTGTTTATTGCTACATTCTTGAAGATATTTAAGTTATAGGCAGCATCTTTGTTGATTGTTCGGTTTACGTCCTCACGGAAAGTCACATCTAGATGCCAGTGATAGCTTTCAGCTATCCCGTGTCCTCTACATAATGTCGTCACGAGTTTAAATTAAAAGGTTCGCCCAAAGAGCAATACAGCGAATTTGTACGGCAGCAAGAAAAGAAGCTGTATTTTTGGCGTATCTGGTAGCAATACCACGCCAACGCTTCAAGTGCAAGAAGGTATTTTCAACTAAGTGACGCAATCGGTAAAGGTATTTGTCATAATCTCGTTGCTCTATACGATTTTTCTTTGCTGGAATCACAACTATCATATCAGCATTTATCGCATATTCAATGAGTTTGTTGAAATCGTAACCCTTATCTCCGAACAAATACTCTGCCTTAATGCCTTCAATTAGATTGATAGCTTGCGAACAATCAGCAGTGGTACCTGCTGTAATAATAATTCGGACTGGCATACCATTCGCATCTACGGCAAGGTGTATCTTAGAATTGAGCCCCCTTTTGTGCGTTCCATATCTTGGTTACCTCCAACAGCTCCTGCTGCGTGAGGGTGTACCTTGATATGACTCGCATCAATCATCAACCATTCAAAATCGGGTTCAGTTACAAGCTTCTCGAGAATACCTTCCCAAATGTTTTTGTCACGCCAACGGCAAAAACGCCTATGGGTGTTTTTCCAATCTCCGTAGCTTGGCGGCAAATCTCGCCATGGCGCACCGGTTCTAAGTATCCAAAAGACTGCATTTATAAACTTTCTGTTATCTACCGCAATTCCGCCCCACTGACCTCTTTGACCAGGTAGATGAGGTTCTAAAAGTGACCAAATTCTATCAGAAATATCGTGTCTGTGTTGCGAGTTTTCCATAAGCTCACCCCTATCTTGGTTGTTTATATTCTAACAGACTTTTGAGGTATTATCAACTTATGACGACACTATATAATTGTACGAGTTATTTTATCTATATTAAGTGGCAAGTTGCTGATAAAGTATTGTGTTTAAACCGTTGTTTTATCATTTTTAGTTATTGTGTTTTTGGTCATTGCTATTGATTTTAATCCCACACATTCCTTTTTGTGTATGCACATCGTGAAAGCATGTCTGAATCTTCAAAATACAGCTTCATCGACAGCACTCACAATATGATTTCTATCCATTCATTTGCGTTTGCCAAGCATGCAAAAAACACAACGGCTATTATGTCCATCATCTTGTGCCTTACTTTTGCCTCTTGCCTCAAATCTACGACTAATTCTAATTGTTGCAGTAGTTATTGATACAATCTCATTGATTATACAATATTTAGAGGTTTGGGTGGTTTTTTAATGCGTTTGGCGTGGAATAACCACAGATAAAGCATGGACACGTTAAAAAAACAAAAATAGCCATATCTCGAATAAACTACAAATATATAGATAGTTTGGATATAAAAACAGTTGTTTATATTATTGCTTGGTATAATTATCCGTTGAGTAAACGGAGCCATCTCTGTCAAGCGACGTAAACACTCCGCCATTTTTGGCGTCCTTCATATTGTGTACCCAGAAAGGGATTATTGAATCAAACAGCTCATCTTGAAATAAATTGATATATTTCTGCTTGTCCATATATAAATCTCCTTAGGAATTTTGTGCATTACATTTCCATTAGCCACGTTAAAATATCTTCCCAAGCCCCAGATAACGCCTCGTTGCCAAAATCATAATATACTTTCATTGACTTACTTGAGGT
>CAYPGU010000266.1:0-1789 GCA_964409995.1 uncultured Legionellaceae bacterium
GTCCTGCTCAGGTGGCAGAAATGCAGCACAATTTTGTATCGTTATTTCTGTTTTTCCTGCCGCAACAATTATATCAATATTATAATATTTGCTTAACAAATCATTTACATCCAAGCATTCCTTTGCTCTCGCCTCTTCCCATAATTTTTTATATAACATTGAATTTGCTCTAAGAGCATGCATATCAATTGCCCGAAGGCTTGGATTGTCGCTAATTGTTAGCGGTATTGCAAAAAAAGTACCAGTGCTAACACCATGCGTAGAATCCCCAGAAACATATAAACCACTACCATAAGCAGCAGACCCCTGTGAGTATGTACTATTTACACTAGTAATAAATCCACCACTTAGTATATAAAATATATTCCGTAGCTCACCTGTTGTATGTATTACTTGATAATCACCTTGTGAGGTTATACTGCAATAATTTTGTTTAAATTTATCTGGAGCTAAAATGTATTGCTCCAATAAAGAAGCATGTTCTCCAGTTGCAACCCTATCAGCCTTAATTGGAGTTTTGGACACAAAAATAGGAATAAGACCTGCATTAACAAAATCGAATAAAACAGAATCTTGTTCTCGTAAGCCACGATTATTTGCCATAGCATAAAAAACGTTGCTTAAGATACTTTTTATGTTCCGTTTATCCTCTTCAGATAAATTAGCCAAATCCATTTGCACAAGTTGTGCGCGCAACGCTTCTACATTTAATATTCTCAAAAATGGTAATGATAATAATGGCTTGATTGCTCGAGCAATATTTGCTAAATCTGGTAACTCTGAAGGCAAGTAGCGATACGAACCAGTAAACAAATCCGCTAATACTTGTAAATTGGGATTCAATTCTTGTAAACGTCTTTGATGTTCACCCGAGGATAACATATAAACCAATTCATCGAGTCCAGAACGACCTAAACCTAACCGCTCTTTTGACAACACAGCCATACGAATTGTTGGTAGGATTGTTTCCTTTAACTTAGGCTCCATATCTTTTACATCTATTTTTTGCTCTGAAGCGGCAATAAATTGATTCGCTACACTTAACAAATGAGCCTCGAGATCTGGATTGCGCGGATCTGTAGTAATATATAAATCCAGATCACTCATTGCGCCAAAAATATCACTTAAATGGATCTCGGCTTCACCTGTTTGCAAAGCCATTCTGCGTAAATGAAATTCTGGGTTTTGTTTAGTTTCTTGTATAAAACTAAACAAAGATCCTGGTTGCCCGGGAGGTGTACGGCTTTCCTTGTGTTGGGAAATTGCTTGATAGATATTTTGGTAAATCTTCCGCAATAAAGCCTGTACTATACCAGAGCCAAGAAAGACTTTAACTTCATGTTTTGTATCATGTTTTGCAGCCCATTTTGCAGCTGCTGTTTGAATAACACCTTCGAGTTTAGTAAAGAAGTTTTGCGTTGATATTTGTCCAGACTTTGGATCTAAATGCGGTATAACCATCCTATTTAGGATCTTTTGCATGTTTTGTTCGATCAATTGCAACACCTGATCTGCTGCTAAATCAGTTCTGCCAAGGGCTGCAATTACATCATTAAAATAATTAGGAAATTCACGAGAAATATCCAAAACGCCTGCCATTTCATTTCCCTAAATTTTGATTACCTTGAATTGCGCTGGCATCTTGAGCCTAATTTATAGATAATTAAAACAAATTATCTGAATCAATTAGCTGATTGCTCGGCGTGCCATCTGCTGCATTTACGTTAGTTTTTGCCACATGTTTTGGCGCAGAACCTTCAATAAACAATTCAAAAATAGCATCAGGCTG
>CAYPGU010000267.1:0-1767 GCA_964409995.1 uncultured Legionellaceae bacterium
ATGCAACAATATCTTGGTATTAAAGCCCAGCATCCTAATGAATTACTATTATATAGAATGGGTGATTTTTATGAATTATTCTTTAATGATGCCGTGCGTGCTGCACAATTATTAGATATTACCCTGACTGCCCGCGGCCAATCCTCTGGTAAACCTATTCCTATGGCAGGGGTACCGTATCATGCAGCAGAAAACTATATTGCACGTTTAGTTAAACTGGGTGAGACGGTAGTAATTTGTGAACAGATTGGCGATCCCGCGACTTCCAAAGGACCAGTGGAACGGAAAGTTGTTCGCGTTATTACTCCGGGTACCTTAACCGATGAAGCATTTTTAGAAGAAAGACAAGAAAATTTAATTGCTAGTATTTGTGTTGCAGGTAAAGAATTTGGCTTAGCCATTTTAGAATTAAGTACTGGCCGTTTTGTCGTAACACAAGTTCAATCACAAACAGAATTAATTGCTGAAATTTCGCGTCTAAAGCCTGCCGAACTATTATTGCCAGAAGGTTGGAAATATAATCTAGAGTTAAATAATTGTGCGCTCAAAATGCAGCCTGCAATACAATTTGAACGCGATACTGCCTATACTTTTTTGACGCGGCATTTTGGTACGAAAGATTTAAAAGTATTTATGCTCGAAGATTTACCATTAGCAATACGTGCTGCTGGTGCTTTGCTACAATATGTTACCGAGACACAACGCGGACATTTAGCCCATATTCAGAATATACTAATTGAACAAGGTGCTGATTTTATACAAATCGACCCACAAACTCGTAAAAATCTAGAACTAACTACTAATTTGCAGGGGCAAAAGGAATATACTCTACTGCACATTTTGGATCATACCGCCACCGCCATGGGCAGTCGCATGTTGCAACGCTGGATCGGACGTCCGTTGCGTAATCAAGAACAAATAATGGAACGTCAACAAGCAGTGCAATTGTTTAAGCAGCAACAAGCTTATACTGAATTGAGGCAGATTTTACGTGGCATTGGCGATATTGAACGCATAATTAGTCGTATTGCATTGTTGACAGCTCGACCACGCGATCTAGTACGTCTTAGTGGCGCTTTAGCATTACTACCTGATTTACACTTCAAGCTGCAAAATTTTCAGCAAGCTGTGATTATTAAGTCATTACTGCAACAGATTAATTTACTGCCTACTACTTGTGAGCTACTGCAACGAGCAATTATTGAAAACCCTCCCATGCTAATTCGTGACGGTGGAGTAATTGCACCTGGTTATGATGCAGAATTAGATCAATTACGCGCGATTCATACTGATGCTGATGCTTTTTTAATGAAATTTGAACAAGAGCAACGGAGTAAAACCGGTCTAAGTACTTTAAAAGTTGGCTATAACCGTGTGCATGGCTATTATATTGAGTTAAGCCGCGCACAAAGCCAACAAATGCCAGCAGATTATCAACGGCGGCAAACATTAAAGAATGTCGAACGCTACATCACTCCAGAGTTAAAAATATTTGAAGATCAAATACTCAGCAGCCGCGAACGCGCTTTAGCTCGTGAGAAACATCTGTATGAACAGATACTAATTGGACTCAAAGAGCAAATTGCTGAATTGCAAAGTACTGCAATAGCCTTAGCAACTTTAGATGTGTTACAAAATTTGGCACAAAGAGCAGATGATTTGAATTATGTTTGCCCTACTCTTAGTTCAGAACCACAAATATCGATCCAAGCCGGACGCCATCCAGTTGTAGAAGCAATTCAAAAACAAATATTTGTCCCGAACAAT
>CAYPGU010000268.1:0-1759 GCA_964409995.1 uncultured Legionellaceae bacterium
GCGCCGCGCGTCCGGCGGCAATTTCTCGATTGGGGCGTGTTCCACGTGGAACATAATTTTTTGTCCACTTGGCGCTTGATGCAGCGGGCGTTAGAACAGCGCAACGTAGCTTTGAAGCAGCGCCAGAACCCTGATGCCGCTTGGACTGCAGCTTTTGTTAAGTATGCAACGTTGGTGGATGAGATGCGCACCAACTATTTGCAACAGTATCGGCCTTTAGCGCTGGGTTTGTTACAACAAATGTTGGGCTGGAACAATGTAGATTTGATTTATAAGCGTGGCTGGGGCGATAACCAAGATTTAAGCTCGGCTTTAGGCGATTCTAGAATGCAAGATTTGTCTTATGGCTATACCAATCGTGGTCCGCAGCGCGCAGAGATTGAGCTTTTAATTGATGGGCGGCCAGCTAAGGCTGTATTGTCGCGTGGACAGATGAAGATTTTTGTCTGTATTTTGTTATTAGCGCGGGCACATTTATTGCGCCCCCTACGATCGAGTGTGTTTTTAGTCGATGATTTGCATGCCGAATTAGACAAACATAGTTGTAGTTTGTTTATTGAAGCTATTGCTGCATTAGGTTGCCAGGTATTTATTACCGGCATCGAAGCCGATTTGTTGCAAAAGCGGTTGCTTGGCCGTAACAGTCAGGTGTTCCACGTGGAACATGGTTGGGTGGTGGAGAAATGAGAGTATGAGTATGAGTGTTTCGGAATACAATTCCTCGAGTATTAAAGTATTAAAAGGCCTAGATGCGGTAAGAAAGCGTCCAGGAATGTATATTGGCGATACTGATGACGGTACTGGCTTGCACCACATGGTGTTTGAAGTCGTAGATAACTCCATAGATGAATCATTGGCCGGTTATTGTAAAAATATTGATGTAATTATTCATGCCAATGGCAGTGTTACGGTTAAAGATGACGGCCGCGGCATACCAGTGGACCTACATCCAGAAGAGGGCCGCTCTGCAGCCGAAGTTATTATGACCGTATTGCACGCGGGTGGTAAGTTTGATGCGAATTCATACAAGGTTTCAGGCGGTTTGCATGGTGTAGGCGTGTCAGTTGTAAACGCTTTATCCTCAAAATTGCATTTAAAAATTCGTCGTGATGGCAAATTATATGAACAAGACTATGCTCATGGCGAACCGGTCAGCCCACTGAAAGAAACAGGCCAAACTGATGGTCGTGGCACAGAAATTACCTTCCTCCCCAGCACGGATACTTTTACTCAAACTGTATTTAGCTACGATATATTGGCTAAACGCCTGCGGGAACTGTCATTCTTGAACTCTGGAGTGCGTATTCGCCTCTATGATGAAAGAATTGATGGCAAAGAAGATATCTTTGAATACGAAGGTGGTTTACGTGAGTTCGTAAAGCATTTAAATAAAAACAAAGTCGTAGTAAATGAAGATATCTTTTACTTTAACACTGAGCAAAATGGCATGGGCGTTGAACTAGCTATGCAATGGAATGATAGCTACCAAGAAAATATGTTTTGTTACACTAATAATATCCCGCAACGTGATGGTGGCTCGCATTTAGCCGGCTTTAGAGGCGCTTTAACGCGTACTTTGAACAATTATATAGAGAAAGAAGGTCTGGCTAAAAAATCCAAAGTTACAATTAGCGGCGATGACGGGCGTGAAGGTTTAACCGCTGTATTGTCAGTAAAGGTTCAGGATCCGAAGTTTTCTTCGCAAACTAAAGATAAATTGGTTTCTTCAGATGTTAAACCCGTCGTGGAAGCCTTAGTT
>CAYPGU010000269.1:0-1717 GCA_964409995.1 uncultured Legionellaceae bacterium
CCACCACTGTTTAGCCCCAGCGAAGAATTCCACAAATTCATTGCCGGATTTTGCGCAGCCTCTTGCGCTGCCGCACTTGCACCTATGCCAGCCGTAGCCCCAGACATTTGTTGACCATAAAGCTGCGATAACAATCCCATATTTTGAGTGTAAGCATTCGACATCGCGCTTGCCGCACTATCATTAATACCTTGAACGCCCTTATTCATCACCGAACTGTTAATTACACCACGGCTACCAAGATCACCAAGCAGTCCACCCATAGAATTCTCCACGCCGCTTTTGATAGAGGCCTCCATATTTTTCTGGTATTCCTCTGGCATTTTGCCTTGTAGCAATCCCTGAACACCAGCTTGAGCCCCTGCAATTTGATTTTGCGCATTTGTATTTAAAGCGCCATAATCTACCTGTACAGCTCCTAGGCTATTTTCCAGCAGCCCCTTGGCCACATTGTTCAGCCAGAGCGCATTCGGAGCCACAGCCTCAGAATAATCAGCAGCTTGCTTTTGCAGGCGTATTTCTTGTTCGGTCGGTTGGTAGGATTGCACCTGAGTGGTACTACTTCCCTTGCTGCCGCCAAATAGCTGCAAATTAAATTTAAACTTGGGCTTCTTTTTATACTTACATTTCAGTTTATTCCCCATAATCGGCCATCACAACCTTTCTTTTAGATATTGAGTCACCCAATAAGAGACATCACCTGTTACTTCATCTACTCCCTTAGGAGAAATTATGATTTTGCACCCTGCTCCATCTTTGCATATAAAACGCTTAAAACCATCAACATTGAATTCTTCAACGACTTCCCAATTAAAAACCCTTATATAGCTTTCTATCTTACGTGTACATATAGATGCAATGTGGTCTATGTTGTTTTGAATACACATCAACTTGGCCATATCTAACCAAAAACGAATATCCCCACACATCATATGGATCATTAATATGCTGCCCTCTGCATCTACCTTTAGTTGCGCAAATCCTCGTTCCGGCAACCAATATGTCACAAAGCCTCTAGGAAAAACAACTTCCTCACCGGTTTTCTGCTCGTACTTCGCTATCCACTCTTGCAGAGATCTAGATTTTGTATTTGTAAATTGATTAATCATTGTTAAAACCTCCTTATTGTGTGTGTTTATAAATCAGCTATATCTAAAGCGATATGATCCACTATAAAACGCTTTTCACTTTCTAAGCTAAAAGACAAGCTATCAGTCGAATGATTACACCTAACTTTTAGCCTTGAATTCACCGGCACCGACACAGATAATCTCTCACCATCTGTAAATATTGCCTCACCGGCGACCGGCGAACTAAGCTTGCAGTCAATCCCTTTTAGCAATATCTTTTCATTACCGATAACAGTCTTTGGACTAAGCTTGTACTTTATAGGCTCGCCGGCATCTGTGGTATATTCATTAGCCCAACGATAAACAGTATTACCCGAAGCCACATACACCTCATTACTACTTTCGGCAACAGAATGTATCGGCATTGCGAATTTAAGCACTGTAGCAGCACCCAATGCGTAGTTAAAAGCAATAAAAAAAGACCAATCAGTCGATGGCCTAATGAGCAAAGTGCTTTGTCGTCTTAAATTAAATACCCTAGGATTATACAGCGATTGAGTGATTAAATAATTGAACTTATCACCAATATCGCTAGTATTAATATTGCCATAATCCATTGTCGCCTGTACGGACTTTATACCACGCTC
>CAYPGU010000270.1:0-1707 GCA_964409995.1 uncultured Legionellaceae bacterium
ATATGGATAGCGTGCTTCTAGTGCATCAAAATCTTTTACTGCTTGGGAGTAATTCTTGCGTAAGGCAGAGTCTTTGCCTTTTTCATAAATTTGTTGCGCGGACATATCTTTATAAACATCTTTTTTATTTCCGCAACCAGTTAAGAATACTACTAATAACGAAGTTAGCAGAAAATAAACTACTGGTAGTAGTCGCATATATTTATACAAGACAATCACCTTAAAAAAGCTGTAAAATTAAGAATTCGCAGTCTACCGCAGTCTGGTTTGTTGCGCAAATCCAGTTTTGAGACTTATTGACAGCTTTCTTACTTCGTGGTCTAATTCGGGGACGTATTTTCAAGAATTAGACCATCATGCAGGACAAAATCATCTCCCTTCGCGGTACCATACAGCCTGAATTTGCCGGTTGTCGGATAGACCAGGCCTTGGCGCACCTTTTCCCAGAATATTCGCGAGAGCGGCTTAAATCCTGGCTCCTAGCCGGGCAATGCCAGGTCAATGGCGCGGTTTTACGCCCCAAGGATAGGGTAGTGGGTGGGGAAGAGGTAGTGATCGATGCTTCGCTCGAGATAGAGACGCGTTGGCAAGCCGAAGACCTCCCGCTCGACATAGTCTATGAAGATGAAGATTTATTAGTCATCAATAAACCAGCCGGCTTGGTTGTTCATCCAGGTGCCGGTAATCAAGCCGGTACTTTGGTCAACGCTTTGTTAAATTACGACCCGGCGCTAAATAATGTTCCGCGCGCCGGCGTGGTGCATCGTTTGGACAAAGATACCTCAGGTTTACTCGTAGTGGCGCGTAATTTAGCCGCGCACACTTATTTAGTGGAACAATTACAAGAACGTAATATAGAAAGAATTTATGAAACAGTGGTGCACGGTGTATTTCTTGCCGGCAGCACTATTGATTTACCTATCGGTCGTCACCCCAAAGAACGTTTAAAAATGGCTGTTGTATCTGATGGGCGACCTGCTGTAACGCATTATCGTGTTTTAAAACGCTTTCCAAAACACACTCATTTACAAGTGCAACTTGAAACTGGCCGCACCCATCAAATTCGTGTGCACATGGCACATGTGAAACACCCGATCGTTGGTGATAAAGTTTATGCACCACGTATACAGCATAATTTTCCGCGCCAAGCATTACATGCGCGTCGCTTGAGTTTGATTCATCCAGCCACAGGCTTCGATATGACCTGGGAAGCGGAGTTACCAGCAGATATGCAGCAATTATTAAAGGATTTAAATGCAAAACCTTCTAACAGCTAACTGGCCTGCGCCAGCTAATGTAGTAGCTTTTACAACTTTACGTAACACAGATCACACTACTTTAAATTTACCTTCGCCATTAATTCGTTTGAATCAAGTGCATGGCAAAGAAGTAGTTTTAATTGAGGACAGCACCAATAATATTGCAGCGGACGCGGCTTTCACTTTGCAGCCTAATCGTGTTTGCGCAGTACGCACTGCCGATTGCTTACCGGTATTACTCTGCGACAAACAAGGCTCTCAAGTTGCGGCAATCCATGCTGGTTGGCGTGGCTTAGCTATGGGGGTGATTGCTGCTACCTGTGAAAAAATGCGCGCGCCTTTGCATCAATGTATGGCTTGGATTGGTCCTGCAATCGGGCCACAAACATTTGAAGTTGGCGCAGATGTGCTAGAAAACTTTGCTGCCCATGGTTGGTCAACACAGGAC
>CAYPGU010000271.1:0-1682 GCA_964409995.1 uncultured Legionellaceae bacterium
CTTTGCTCGTGGTCAAGCCGATTTAGTGCCATTCTTTAGTTTCCACCCTTGGCTGTATACCTTATTCATCCCAGCAATTAGTATGCGCTTGTGGGCGGAAGAGCGAAAATCCGGCACGATCGAATTGCTGTTTACTTTGCCAATTACAACTTGGCAAGCTATTTGTGGTAAGTACCTTGCCGCGCTAGCCTTCACTGCAGTCGCTTTGGGGCTTACAACTACGCTGTGGGTTGCAGTTAATTATTTAGGCAATCCGGATAACGGGGTAATCTTTGCAAGTTATATTGGTAGTTTGTTAATGGCCAGCGGCTACTTAGCGATCGGCGCTAGCATTTCCGCTGTCACTAAAAATCAAGTTATTGCCTTCGTGGTTGCGGTGTTGGCTTGTTTGTTGATGGATTTATTAGGTTTCCCAGTCGTGATTGAACAATTGCGTTCCTGGGCACCGAACTTTTTAGTGGATACGATTCGTTCGTTTAGCTTTTTAAGCAATTTCGATACGATAAGCCGTGGATTACTAGATGTACGCAGCGTGTTGTATTTTGTGTCATTGACTGTGTTTTTCTTGTTTACCAACGCAGTGGTAATTGAAACCAAAAGGGCGGACTAATATGAATTTATTAAGCAATAAACGGCTATTAACAGGCAGCATTTTGGTTGTTGCTGCTGTATTGTTTTTTGTGATAAATATCGCCAGTTTGACTTTCTTCAAATCCTGGCGCTTGGACTTAACCTCAAATAAAATTTATAGTTTATCAGCTGGCAGTAAAGAAATCATTGGCGACTTAAAAGAGCCAATTACTTTGCGTTTTTATTTTTCGCGCAAAGTTGCCAAAATAAATCCATATCTAATCAGCTATGCAACACGCATTGAGGACATGTTGGTTCAATATCAGCGCGCTGGCAAAGGCAATATAAAAATTGAAATTATTGATCCAGAGCCATTCTCTGCTGAAGAAGATAACGCGGTTAATTTTGGTTTGCAGGGCGTAAAGGTAGATAACACTGGTACAGAATTATATATGGGGATAGTTGGCACCAATGCTGTAAATTCGCGAGTAGTGATCCCATTCATGCAGCCTAATCGTGAAGCAAATGTCGAGTATGATATTACTCAGCTGGTTTACAATTTAGCTTACCCACAATCCAGAGTAGTGGGAGTAATGAGTGCTTTACCATTACAAGGGCGTGAAGATATGCGACCTTGGTCTGTCTGGCAGCAAATGAACCAATTATTTGATGTAAAATCTTTGCCAATTACAGCAAAAGAAATTCCTGGCAACATCAAAACCTTGATGATCGTCGAGCCAAATGCTTTCACTAAAGATGCACTTAAAGCGATTGATAACTTTGTCATGCGCGGCGGCCATCTAATTGCTTTTGTTGATCCATTCAATGAAGTAATAGATCAAAAAACTGTACAGCAAAATAACAAAACCCGTGATGGTGCGGCAGATTTTAATGAATTATTGCACGCTTGGGGTGTTAACTTTGATGCAGATCAAGTTGTAACTGATCGTTCTTTAGCTAAATCTGTGCGTTTGCAAAGTCCAGGCCAAGACGTAACTATTCGTTATCCATTATGGATGGATTATGTTAGTAATAATTTTGATAAAAATGATGTTTTGAGCTCATCTCTGGAACGTATCACGATGGCCACTCCTGGAGTGTTAACCCAAGCT
>CAYPGU010000272.1:0-1680 GCA_964409995.1 uncultured Legionellaceae bacterium
CTTCAATTTCTTTAAAATTAAGGGGAGATCCCTCAGGAGCTTCCACAAATTTTTGAATAGCGGCTGTTAAATCGCGTGCAGTTTTCATAAGATAATACCCATATTCTTAAATATCTAGATAAATTGAATCTAATAAGCTTAGACTATTGATTATTAGTTAGGGTTCATCATAATATTTTAGGCTGTAAAAATCAACTAATTTTTTAAACAGGTTAATTTTATTTGCATATTCACTATATTGCATTATATTAAGCTAAATACCACACTATTAAACTAACCTAGCTATAATTACATTGTCAACACAATATTCAGAGGTGGATAATTTTGGCAGAAAGACGGAAGAGTGTATTATCTAGTGGGCAGGAAGAAGATGATATAAATGGTTCTAGAATTTCACTAGAAAGTTCTGTCGAACCAGAAGTTCTCATCGAGGCCTTCAAACTACTGGAGGGCTATACAGTCACCAACTCCAAACTAGGTTCAGTCACCACCTTCGAGTTCAAAAACGATGCAACCGGTGAAGTTCACCGCGCTGTGGCGGATGAGGAGAAAAAAACTTTTGGCTTCATACCGCCTTTCAATTCTAATATAATTAGTGCATATACAGCATCAGTTTTAGAGAAGACTCCAGACACAATCCTACAAATATCAAGCTGCGAAGATTTTGCAACGCTAAAAGCATTTTTTGATACTTTTAAGATATCTGAGGCAAGTAATCAAGTGACTTTTTATATTCCTCCAGCCCTTAAAACTGCGATCATTAAAAAGGAGGCCGAATCTCTAAAAACAGGCGATGCATTTGCTGATGCAAAGAATGCCAAACAGTACGAAGATCAAGCAATACAAAAAATTACATCATATTTGGCAAGCACAAAATTAGAAGCAACACCTGACGCAGTTGCAGCTTTGCGAGCTAAGCGACAGCAACTTTAATTGAAAATATTATAGAAATTCGCACAAAAAACCATCAGTCAATCTTATTATCCTAATGCTAGCGCAAGTTACCTAACAGATTTTTAAATTCATAGCCTTTATATCAATCTTGATATCTGTAAATACATACAACTACAACGTGTTTCTTTTCACTTCAATTATTAACAAACAACTGCTGACGGGAACTTTATATATTGATTAATGTCCCTATCTACACATTATGTACTAAAGGTAAGCAAAGCATGCCGCCTAAAAATGAACATAAAAAACTCCAAGGATTATTAAGTTATTTCATGCAGAAGGATGAGAAAAAGGATTGGGAAAATACATGGAATGAGCGTATGGAATTTGTTTTAAAAGAGTTTGTCAATTTGTCACCCAGAAACAGATCAATCCTCAAGGAGATTCATAATACTCTTTATGTCGTAAGAGCCATGGCAAAAGCAAACGATGCGGATCCGTTAGATGATTACATGGTATATAGAATTGATGAATTAATGGGATATGTTAAAGGTCTTTGGCAAAAGAAAACTCCCATACCAACCAGATCTGAATTGCTAACAATAGCTAAGGGAATTCAGCTATGCATCTCCCGTCAAGTAAACCACGAACTTTTACTTAGAAACTTTATTAAGTATGCCAGAATAGGAAACCTTGAAGAAATAAATAAAATTCTAGAGATAAAGACTTCTTGGATTGGAGTTGATGAATGCTTAGAGGCCTTACATGAGGCAGCTGCGAATGGTC
>CAYPGU010000273.1:0-1664 GCA_964409995.1 uncultured Legionellaceae bacterium
CTATATTTTAAATTTTATTAAAATTGATTAATTTCTATTAATGTGATATTTTAGAACTCATAATCCTTTGGTCGCCTGTTCGAGTCAGGCCGGGCCCACCATTGTTTTCAAGGCGTATAGCCGATCCAGTTAAAATTTAGAAATAGCTTTGGGGCACTGGTGGGACAATAATAGATAATACTAGGCATTATTACTACAGCGAATTGCCTAAGTTTCAGTAACACTTGGATGTCACACGCTTTAAACTAGTTTGCTAGCTTGTAAGAATCATGGCTTTACTGTATAATCGACTAAATAACATGTAAGCATTATTATAATAAAGATAGGTGTATATAAATGAAAAAGATTATAGTTGTTGGGCAAAACGAAGCTGCGCGTTTATCTATACCGGCGGCCAATAGAATTTAGGTGCATTGCCGCGTAAATCTGATATAATTCTTGCCCATGCAAGGATTTGATTTATCCCCAGAACAGATTTCCGAACTACGTATCGCGCACCGCAAGGAGCGTGAAAAACGTCCTGCCGATAAAATTAAAGCCGTAATATTATTAGGTACTGGCTGGACGCTACAGCAGGTCTCAGAAGCATTATTGCTTGATGAAGAAACATTACGCGGTTATGTATCCAGGTATAAGAGTGGTGGTCTTAAAAAATTACTAAAGGCCATTTATATGGGTCGTGCTGCAATACTTACTGCAGATGAAAGGAATTGGTTATCTGTTCATGTAGAAAATAATATTTATGCCAAAGCATCAGATATACAATGGTCTCTGTACCAATATACTGGCAGGAGATTAAGTATACGCACAATGACGCGCACATTAGGGCAGCTGGGATTTTCGTATAAGAAAACCAAACTTGTTCCTGGTAAAGCTAGCGCAGAAGCACAGCGAAAATTCATTGTATATTATGCTCAATTAAAAAAAGATAAATCTGCTGATGATGCCATATATTTTATTGATAGCACCCACCCAACGCATAATGTTGAAACTGGTTATGCCTGGATTAAAACTGGTGCAGAAAAGCAAGTGTTAAGCAATAGCGGCAGGCAACGGATCAGTGTTAATGGAGCTATTGATATTGAAAATATGCATGCCGTTTCTACTAGGACGCAAGTCACTAATGCAAAGAGCATAATTCAATTATTTAATAAAATTCAGGAGCAATCACGCAAGAGAGGAAGGATCCACATTATATTAGATAATGCTAAGTACAATCATTCAAAGATTGTGCAGGAATATGTTAAGAGTTCTAGAATCACTTTGCACTATTTGCCACCATATTCACCAAATTTAAATCCGATAGAGCGGTTATGGAAATTTTTTAAAGGTGAGGTAATCACCAATAAATACTATTCGACCTTTAAAGAATTTGCATTAGCAATAAAGCAGTTTTTTCAATATTTTGCTAGGTACAGAATGCGATTGCGGAGTCTGCTGACCGATAATTTTAGGGTGGTTAACTTAATGCCGATTCCTGCCACCTAAATTCTATTGGCCGCCGGTATACTGTTGAAACAAATTGTTGATTTTTGGCATGTACTACAAATGATGTGGTATTTAGGAAGGTTAATAAAACGAGTAATAATATTTTGCTTTTACAAATACTTTTGTCATGCAAAAAATGCAATAGCATGTTTCTGTTATAATTCATATTCTGGGAT
>CAYPGU010000274.1:0-1648 GCA_964409995.1 uncultured Legionellaceae bacterium
TACTCTCCTCCACCCCCCCTTGCAAAAATTAATTTTACAGCCAGCTCTCGTAAATGCTGTCTTCTCTTTCTTTTGGGTTATAGTTTTTTGGTAACTCTTTTTTCATATGAAGCCTCCTACAGCTAAAAAATTATATCAAGTAAAAGCCCTAATGCGAATAAAATAATACCTGCTGTTATTAAAATGTATCTGACGGCAGACGCCATATAAATTATGCCATCATCTGGTGGCTCGCCGTCCTCTGAGTTAATCATGTCATTTTTTGCTTCGTTTGGCACAAGCTTTGCCTTCCAGCCGAAAAGAGCAAGCGAAACGCCTACTGTCATTAAAATAATAAAGTAACTATTCATATTTTTTCACCTATTATCAGTATACAACATATTTTGTCAAACTGCAATAGTGCAAATGGCGTTTGTGCCAAAATGTTAAAAGGTGATGAAGCTAGACTATCATAACGATAAGTTTAGTTTCATCACCTTAAATCTTAGAACCTGTCCTCAATATTTGACGACAGGTTCTTACAAACTTTTCACAACACGACAAGGGTTACCAACAGCGACAACATTAGCAGGAATATCCTTACAAACAACGCTCCCTGCCCCTATAACGCTATTATCACCTATCGTAACTCCTGGGCAAATGACGGAATTGCCACCAATCCAAACGTTGTTGCCGATATTTATTGGCTTCGCAAGCTCCTTGCCACTTTTTCTAACTTCTGGGTCTATTGGGTGAGTTGCGGCGTAGAACTGCACATTTGGCGCAATTAAACAGCTTTCCCCAATTGTTACCTCGGCGCAATCTAAGATGCACACCCCAAAGTTAAACTCAGTGTTTTTACCAATTTTGATATTAGTGCCGTAATCACAGTAAAAAGGCAGTTGTATGTAAAACTCAGGCTCGTAACCAAAAAGCTCAGTGAAAAGAGCTTGCCTGCCTGTAAAGTCGTCAAATGGTGATGAGTTGATTTTGTCTAGCAACAGGCGGCAACGCTTGCGAAGGGCGGCAAGCTCCTCGTCACCTGCAAAGTATAACTCGCCTGATAACATTTTTTGTTTTTCAGTCATTTTTGGTCACTCCTTAACAAATTTTATATGTTGACTTACTTATCCAAAATTCCTTTCATACCCTCAGTTATAAAATGCCCCGTAGAAGGAATCTTCTCCGACCTATAATGTGAAATGCCGTCCACCTCAGGCGCAACGAACGCCCTCGTTACCTTGCTGTTCTTCTTTAATGCAAATACCGTCACGCCGCCAGAATTTTTTGTCACCTTTTCTGGGATTAAACTAGTGTTTACGACAAGAACTTTGTCATTGTCACGAATGAGAGTTACCTCACAATCTTCTGCAAAATGAGCCGCATACACTAGCTCTGCCGCATCAGAATAGGCGTTGACAAGCTTTTTGCGATTTACCTTTGTTTCATAACTTTTCATTGGAATTTTCGCAGCCTTGCCATTCTCAAAAACAAACAGCATAAAACCCGAATAGTCAACCGTTTGCGCCATTGCGACAATGCGCTCGTCAACTCCAAGTGACAGCATGTTCGGTAAGTATTCGCCCATTGATGAGGCTTTACAATCTGGCGCATCATATGCTCTAACCTTGTAAACACTTTTTTCTGTAGAGAAAAATAGTTTTCTCTG
>CAYPGU010000275.1:0-1632 GCA_964409995.1 uncultured Legionellaceae bacterium
AAGAAGTGTATTATGTTGCGCCTCGTAAAAGGTGCATATTGGGACGCAGAAATTAAATTAGCTCAGGAACGTGGTTTGAGCGGTTACCCAGTGTTCACGCGTAAAATTTCTACTGATGTATCGTACATTGCTTGTGTGAAAAAAATATTTGCTGCTACTGAATATTTATATCCGCAATTTGCTACGCATAATGCATATACGGTAGCTTTAATATTAGAACTTGCAGAAACAAATCGTGATTTTGAATTTCAACGCTTGCATGGTATGGGGGATTCATTGTATGCCAATATTGTTGGTGAGCAAAACTATAATATCCCATGTCGCATTTATGCTCCAGTTGGCAGCCATAAAAGTTTATTAGCATATCTGGTGCGACGACTATTAGAGAATGGTGCGAATACATCGTTTGTAAATCGGATCGTAGATGAGCGTGCTCCGGTGGATGAATTAATTGCGCATCCAACTGAGGCGTTGAAGGCTTATGTCTATAAACCACACACTAAAATCCCATTGCCGGAAAATTTATACGGCGAAGATCGTCCCAATTCGCATGGGATAGATTTTACTAATCCTTTAGAATATACACCCGTATTGCAAACTATTCATCGTCAGAACAAAATTTCCCAGCTAACAACTGCCACTCCGCAACAATTAGAAAATGTTTTGCAAACCGCTAGCCATGCATCTTTTGCTTGGAGTAATGTTGAACCTCAAGAACGAGTGCAAATATTACAACGCATGGCACTTTTGCTTGAACAGCATAAAGCACAATTCATGGCCATATTAGTGCATGAAGGACACAAAACAATTAATGATGCAATGGCCGAAGTGCGAGAGGCGATTGATTTTTGCTGGTACTATGCACAGCGCACGAAAATTGATTTTCCTGCTGAAGTATTAAAAGGTCCGACTGGTGAATTGAATCAAATTAAATTGCATGGGCGGGGCGTAATCGCGTGTATCAGTCCATGGAATTTCCCGCTTGCAATATTCCTTGGTCAGGTTACAGCAGCACTTTTAGCCGGAAATGCGGTAATTGCTAAACCAGCAGGCCAAACTCCTGCAGTTGCAGCTAAAGCAGTGCAGCTTTTGCACGAAGCTGGTGTCCCAAAAGATGTGGTGCAATTAATTATAGGTAGTGGCGCAACCGTTGGCGAAGTCATAATAAATGATTTGCGTGTGAATGGCGTGATGCTTACTGGCTCAACGGCTACAGCCTGGCATATTAATCGCGGTTTAGCGAATCGGAATGGACCAATTGTCCCATTTGTTGGCGAAACAGGTGGGCAAAATGCGATGATTGTTGACTCTTCTGCTCTAGCGGAACAAGTAGTAAAGGATGTGATAAATTCTGCCTTTGGCAGTGCCGGTCAACGCTGCTCCTGCTTACGAGTATTATATTTGCAAGAAGATACTGCTGACCATCTAATTACGATGTTATGTGGCGCAATGGCAGAATTAAAAATCGGTGACCCGCAAGAGTTATCTACAGATGTTGGGCCAGTTATAGACGCAAATGCTTTGGAAACTCTGAATAAACATCGTGATAAAATGCACCGAACAGCTAAATTGCTTTATGAAGTCAAATTGCCGGCCAATTTACCGCAAGGTAATTTTTTCGCGCCATGCGCG
>CAYPGU010000276.1:0-1611 GCA_964409995.1 uncultured Legionellaceae bacterium
ATCCTAAGGCTGATTTTGGAACAGCTGATGCATTTGGAACTAACTTGCTCATGTATGTTTCAAACACTGCAAATCCTATCTTATTCGATTTAGTCGTTAATGGTGTAACATTGGCCGATGGTTCTGTGCGTAAGTTTCCAATCGAACGTTTAAATGAACAGGATCAAGATGGTTATTCAGCACTACATTGTGCTGCCTTAGTTGGTGGCAGACCCACTGGTAGAGCTCAGACAATAAAAAAATTAATTGAGCTAGGTATTAACACTGAACTTAAAGATTTAGCTGGTATGACTGCCTTGCAACTAGCTGAAGCGCGTGGACTTACTGGGGTGGCAACAGCAATTAAAGATGCAATAGAAGCTAAACGTATTGCTGATGCAATTAAAGAAGCAGAATTGCAAAGGGTATTGGATGTTGGTAGACCAGGTGTACAAGCTGCATTTGCTTTAGCATTTGGAAATTTACCACTATTGCATCAGCTTGCTGCAAGTCAAGTTGTTAGTGGTCCGGTGGGTGCTGCGAAAGCAGAGCAAAATACCTTAAATGATGCGAATGCAACTGAAGAAGAAAATAAGAAGAAAGGTTTCGGTATGTAAGCCATCTATTGTTACCCCCGAGCCTGCGTAGTGGTTTCGGGGTAGCTTACTGTTTGTGCTAGTTTTTAATTGAAAGACCGCGTCTAGGCTTAAAAATAAGCGGCTTCATTTCTGAATTGGCCTTTGCAGGTGTAAGATTTTCATCGCCGACTGGCGTTTGGGTGTTATAGCGCGACATGAAGTTAAACGGTCTCTTGCATGTCCAAGTATTAAATTCAGATAAGCCAAGTTGTGCATAGAACTGTGGATTAGCTTGCGCGTCAAGTGTCTTAATCAATTCTGCAAATAATCTTCTTTCATACTTGGGCCAGATAAAATTACCCAAATATTTCAATAGATGCTTCAAATCTTCACGCTGTTTGATGGAATATTGCAAACCTTTTTGCATTGCTGTTTTCATGGCTAAGGTTAAACTGCAGTCGTCAATAATTATTTTTGCAGCTTGGCGCGCACGGCAGACAAATAATATAAAGGGAAAGTTACCTTGTAAGGCGTAACTTTCTTGAATACTTAATTCGTGCCCTTCTTTAGCCTTTGCTGCTTTAACTATGTTTGCAGCTAATTGTGGTAATTCATCGAATTGATGCGCCAATAATTGTTCGTGTGCAAGTTCACAATTTGCTGCATCATATGCTAAGTAATGCAATACATTTTGTTGCGCAAATATGTCTTCAGCAGAAAAAATTTTCATTACTAAAATTCTGAGTGCTTTTCCAAATAGATACATTTTGTGATTTGTATTTAATAATTTCTGCAAGTTAGAAAATACTGCTTGCGAATTTGGTCCGCTTACAGTTGGTCGATTCAGAATGCATTCAAAAATACTTGCAATTGGCGTAGCTAAGCTTATTAAAGATGTTCTGTTACCGGATAGCGTTGTTTGCCGTTCGAACTCATTGAAAAGTACATCGAGTAAATCGATTAACGATCCAACATTTAAATCAGTGGAGCTTAACTCGGCGACTAGGACCGGAATTACTTCACATAATCTAAAGTTTCCATCTTTGCATGCTGA
>CAYPGU010000277.1:0-1603 GCA_964409995.1 uncultured Legionellaceae bacterium
TGGAGCTTTGGATGAAAATGGTAATCAGGTTTTGCCAAGCTCGTATGACTACCTATCTAATTTTGTAGATGGTTACGCAACCGCTGTAAAAGACGGTAAGCTTTTTGTGCTTAAACTCACAGGTAATCCCAACGGGGGCATAAACTACACAAATAATAAAGCAGGCTTCTCTATAGTCTTGCCTAATTCATGGGCTGGGCATTATTCAGTAACGGATTATATTGATGGTAACACAAACGTGACCTATTTTTGGCATAAGCAATCCAGAGAAGTTAACGGTTCGGGAATGTTATTTGCTGTAAAACGTCATGATGGCAAGCTTACGCAGGAGGAAGCGAGTGTTGGTGCTGGGCAGCGCAAGTTAGTTATGACGACAGATAAATATTCATATGTGTTTATTTATCCATCTAGCGTTGAATTTTCCGATGAAACTGAAACAGACTATGAACAACTAGTCAGAAGCTTAGGCACTATTGGCATGACAATAAAGAGCCAGCCTATTACTGGCGAAAGTAACCCAACTTATAAAGCTGTTGCCATGATAATTAACAATGAATTATCAGATAATTATGAATACACTTTTAACAATGGCTCTAAAGAAGCCACTCCCACAGATGCTTTGCTGATGTTTGACGGCGAGTTTACAAACACTAATGTAATAATTAAAAATGGCATATCATTCGTGCCGTCAAGCTTATTTGGCGGAGGCGCATGGAATACGAAAACTAAGCTAGAGGTTTACGACGTAAAGAGTGGCAAAGATATAGTATTTTCTATTAACGAAAAGCAAGCTACGATTAATGGCAAGGCAGTTACTCTTGATGCTGCGCCATTTATGATGAATAGCATAGCATATATTCCTCTCCGCTTTACTGCTGAAACGTTTGGTAAGTCAGTAGGATACATTCCAGCAGGAGTGGCAGGATTAGCCATCAACCCTGTTGTTTGGATTGACGACAAAGGCAAGGCAGTTAACGCTGCAAAACATGCTCAAGAAAAATTGGTGTGGCTAAAGCGACAGATGGACAAAGGGTTAATAATTCTAAAATGCAATTTAGACACAGTGGGTAACGGTAACTTTAAGGATATTAAGCCCGATAACCCTGTGTTTACAGAAATAGAAAATAAAATCAAGACAACTAGATATGTTGGGCAAGTGGGCCGATACGCTATGTATATTGGCCCATACGTCACGTTAGTTGACACATCAACCAACGCTATATACTTCGTTAGAAAAACAAATGCACTAAGCACGCTCTCAAAAGAGGATATTGGTAATCCTGAAACGTTTGTGGCTATGTATTTGGCTGGTTGATTTATGCATTGTGTAATTAAAGTAACGTGAGTTCGACGATTCGAACAAGCTGCGTAAGCAGCTTGAATTGCGAAGCAATTTTCACGTTAAGTTAGGGCGTGTTCCCGCTACTACTCAATGCCCAGTGGATATATTGTCTATTAAATCATACTCGCTGCGAATAGTTTAGGCAGCGTGCCAGTGTTTTAGAACCTGTATTCAATAATGGGCTGCCTGAATTTGAAACGGCGATTTTTCGCCATTCGAGGCAAGACGGCGAAGGCATAATAAAAAAATTATGTCAAGCTG
>CAYPGU010000278.1:0-1594 GCA_964409995.1 uncultured Legionellaceae bacterium
TTATGGTAATGCCCTCCGATGTCTCACATAATGCTCATATAATTTTACCATGAGTTAATGGACACTGTCTCTTTCAATATTACGTGTCACAGCAATTCACGGTTAACGTGATATTGCACGTTGGTCAGACATGTCAGCATAGCAAAATGCTACAGTCAGATCATTGCCTATAAACCTCAGCTCGACGAAATTGCCTAAGCTAGAAATAGCTACAAGCCTTATACAATAAGGTTGCTAGCGCAGACTGTTTGAACTAGATAGACACCAAAATTATAGATATAATCCGTTTACCAAAAGCGAACAACCCATAATTAAGGTGTCTATAGATGGATCTTACAGCATTATTTTGCGATGTCGATGACTTTGTGAAAAAAAATATAAGTTTGGCAACAAAGAAATTGGGCTCTGAAACTAAGAGAAAATATAAAACTAGGGCCGGCAAGTTATCTAGCAGTGAAGTAATGACAATCTGTATAGCCTTTCATCAATCTAATTACAGAAATTTTAAAGCATTTTATTTAAGTTATGTAATTCCATGCTTGTCAGGGCAATTTAAATCTTTAGTATCATATAATAGATTTGTTGAATTAATGAGTGATAATCTAGAATGTTTGTCTGATTATTTGGTGTCAAAGTTCGGTAAGGTTACAGGAATTTCTTACGCTGATTCAACGCCAATCCAAGTATGCAAACCAAAGAGGATGAGCAGAAATAAAGTTTTTGCCGGCGTAGCCAAGAAAGCGAAATCAACAATTGGTTGGTTTTTTGGCTTTAAATTGCATCTTATTATTAACGAATGCGGAGAATTATTAGCAGTCAAATGTACCCAAGCTAATGTTGATGATAGGAGCCCAGTATTAGATATGGTGAAGAATATTTTTGGTAAACTTTATGGTGACAAAGGTTATATCTCTAAGGAATTAACAGACAATTTGCTTAAGGAAGGTATTCAATTGATTACTGGCATTAAGAAAAACATGAAAAATAAATTAATGCTAATGATGGATAAAATCCTGTTACGCAAACGTTCAATTATTGAAACAGTAAATGATCAGTTAAAAAATATTTCTCAGATCGAGCATTCCAGGCACAGGAGCGTGTACAACTTTATGGTTAATATGCTGTGTGGATTAATTGCTTATACTTTGCAACCTAAAAAGCCAAGAATTAGTAATGGCAACCATCAAGATCAAACTGTCTGCGCTAGCAACCTTATTGCATAAGGCTTGTAGCTATTTCTAGCTTAGGCAATTTCGTCGAGCTGAGGTTGAAATCATAAGATCGCCTTCAATTCTTGGGCGATCAATATAATTAGCGTTAGCTGGGCCGCGCCAAAGCCACCCATGAGGCGCAAAAGGCGGGGTCTTTCCAAATAGTAGTTGTATGGCTTGACATTTGCTGTAATCTGAAATAATTTGAACAATGCTCAAATATCTTAAAAAGGTAAGTAATTGATGGCTAGAAGAACAGGCTTAAGCAGACTAGAAATTCAAACCAAATCGTTAGAGGTTGGCAGTGATTTAATAGCAAAATACGGGCTAAAAAAATTTAGTATGCGTCAAGTGGCCACTGAAATCGGTTATACGGTGGGTAC
>CAYPGU010000279.1:0-1501 GCA_964409995.1 uncultured Legionellaceae bacterium
TTTATTCGCCGAGGGTACTTTATTTGAATTGCGTTTGCACAGCGAAACAGTCAAGAAACTAGCCGCGCAAGCCTTAGAGCAAATTTTGCTGCAACAAGATGACTCCATGTGCATCGTGATCCGCGCCGATCAACTCAAAGCGCAGGCTCTGAATGCCACTTGGGCCAAACATATTCAACAGCATGGCCAAGTTAAAGTCGCTAAACCTATTACTAGCCATAACTGGCCATCTTGGGTCAGACAACGCCTCAAGCAAGCTGGACTTGAAGCCAGTCCTGCGGCACTAAACTTGCTGACGCAAGCCTACGAAGGCAACCTTCCAGCGCTTATCCAGTGTATTGGCAAATTGCGCGACCTGTATCCATCTAGTACCATAGATGCTGCGCAAATAGAGCCCTTTTTACACGCTGATACCCACTTTTCGGTGTTTATCCTGGCCAATGCCATCCTGGCTGGCGACAGTGAAAGAGTATTTATTGTGTTCAATAGCATACAAAAAGAGGGAGTAGATCCTATACTTGTATTGTGGGTAGTAACACGGGAGATTAGAAAGCTGTTAAATCTTAAATACGACTTACAGGCAGGCAAGAGCCTTATGCAAAGCGCGCAAGACCATGGTATTTGGCGCGAGGCAATTCCTAACACCAAACTTACCCTGGATAGAATTACAGTCCAAGCTCTAGAAAAATTACTCCGAATTTCCAAATCCATCGATTCAATGATCAAAGGTATTAGCCCTGGTAATGCCTGGGATGTCCTTTTGTCCGTTTGTTTACAATTAACTAATAATGCAACCAGGAACCTTACAATGGAGGAGTCGCCTATATGAACCAAAGCTTGAAAACAACAGTATTACATGCCCTTTCCGAATTAAAAGCACATAACGTAACGGACCTCGCTGTTGGACATCTTACAAGCATTACCGATGAAATGATCATCGCTACTGGCACTTCTACTAGGCACGTCAAATCAATCGCTGACTCTGTATTAAAAGAAACCAAAGAACATAATTTTGAACCAATCGGTGTCGAAGGCGAGAAGGAAGCCGAATGGATTCTTATCGACTTGGGTGACATTGTCGTACACGTCATGCTCCCAGGTACACGCGCATTCTATAATTTGGAAAAATTATGGGCGCCGTTTGATGATGTAGAAGTTATTTCTGCTTAAAGACTTCTTGCATCAAGCACATTACTTAATCTAGTCGATTTACTATCAGATTTTTCCTGATCCTGCCTCTATTTACCAGGCTTAAATACGGCTATAATTTTATAGTAATTTTTTTAGCGTCTGGATCAAATGCCTGTTCTGTTTAGACTTAAAGATCATTTTAAAGAAAATCAGCTGTACCTAAGCCGCAGTATTGCCGCTATGGTGGTGGTTGCCATCCTATTAAGCGTCTTGATTGGCCGCCAATTTTATCTGCAAGTTCTGCATCACGACACTTATGCGACTTTAGCGCGCAATAACCAACTGCGAATGATCCCCGCTGCCCCGACCC